>CAYHOU010000051.1:0-5363 GCA_964358195.1 uncultured Candidatus Saccharibacteria bacterium
TGTACGCGAGGATGACAAAGGTACTGATGATGCCAAAGAGCACGACGGCAATGAGGAGTTCAATGAGGGCGAAGCCCCGATTAGCTTTTAGCTTATAGCTTTTAGCTTTTAGGAAAAGCGGTTTTTGTTGTATCTTCATGTCTTCACTATAAGCTATCAGCTATCAGCTGTTTTGGAGCAATAGCGACAATCCCGTTACATCAAACGAGAAGAGATAGACAAGGAGCAGGCCGAGCACAAGGAAAGGGCCGAGTGGAAATTCCGTCTTCATACCGAGGTGCTTCAGCTTGCCCCGAAAGGTCGGGCAACAACGTCTTGGCAAATAGTTCACCGCGGATTTGAGGAAGAGCGCGCCAAGGCTCACTGCCGCCCCGAGCCAAAATCCGATAATAAGCGCGGAAAGTCCTTTCGCGAGTCCAAGAAACCATGGAAAGAGGAGGATAAGTTTCGCGTCTCCAAGACCCATCGCGCGCCCTTTTGAAAAGAACCACAGCGCCGCGAACGGCGCGGAGAGGAGGGGTCCCGCGATAAGGTCGCGGGGAGACGCAATAGAAGATAGGAAGTATGAAATAAGAAAGAGAAAAAGAGCGATAAGACAGGCACTGTAGACAAGGGTGTCGGGAATGATTTTATGGCGGATATCGTAGACCGAGAGGGCGATGAGCAGGCTCCAAAGGAGCAACTGAATAACCAACGACAGAATAACTGAATAACTGAATAACGAAAGAAGAGAGAGGTGCTTCCAGAAAATAGCAGCGAAGATGAGGCCAGTTGTAAGCTCCACGAGAGGGTACTGCCAAGAAATACCGCTTTTGCATCCGCGGCATCGGCCTTTTTGGATGAAGAAACTCACGAGCGGAACAAGCTCAAACCAGCGCAGTGCTTTACCACAGGAAAAACAAAGCGACCGGCCGGAAAGTGTTTTCGTGCCGTAGCGGAGCACCACCACGTTGAGAAAACTCCCGATGATGGTGCCAAGTATGAAGAAAAGCAGAAAAAATAAAT
Source organism: uncultured Candidatus Saccharibacteria bacterium (assembly GCA_964358195.1). GTDB lineage: Bacteria > Patescibacteriota > Minisyncoccia > Phycocordibacterales > UBA10002 > UBA10002. The sequence continues at coordinate 1,006 of CAYHOU010000051.1, forward strand.
AGAACATAAGTATCCGTGTATAAGGTTTACGCAGTTAATCCCTTTCTGTCATCCTCGCGGCGTAGCAACAGCGTAGTAAGCCTGTAGTCGTAGACTATCGTAGACTATGCGGGGATCCAGTATATGATTCATATTCAAGATCTGGATTCCCTTTTTCAAGGGAATGACACAAACTGCGTAAGTCTTAAATAGTATACCACGCAAAAGCCGCCCATTGAGACGGCTTTTGTAAATTGCGAGAAGAAAGTGAATTACTGGTTGCTTACGTCGTAGATGGGAGTGATCGCGTCCTGATTACCGTCAAACGGGACGCTATTATCGGGGGAAGTCGCATCATTTACCCACGAAGCACCTGATGAACTGAAGTCACGGTCTGCATCTTCCAGAGTTGTCTGGGTAGCTGTTTGCTCGAGGGTGGTGCCTAAATGGTAGGCGGTGGGGGTGGTGGCGTTATTGATTGCATACTTGTAACCTCCGGTCGCATTCACAGCGCCTCCGCTCGGATCAGCTGGAAGTACAGAAAGTGAAGCACCACCCGAAGAACCAACGAGTGACGTGAGATTTGTGGGATACTTACTGTTGGAATCATAATACAGCTCAAGCGCAATCTGGAGTTGTTTGATGTCCGCAACTCGCTTGGTGTCGCGCGCCTTGGTCCGCGCGCTGTTGAGCGACGCGAGTACGACAGACGACAGAATGCCGATAATGGCGATAACAACGAGAAGCTCAATTAGGGTGAAGCCAGCTTTTAGCTTATATCTTTTTCCGCCAGAGGCGGATCCGCCTTGTGAGGAAGCTTTTAGGAAAGATGCTTTTGACATACTGTTACTTCGAACTCATCTCAAAATAAACCGCAAGAAGCAAAGATACTATAGCGCTTGGCTACTGCGGGGGTTTCCGGTCGGCTACACCTTGCCTTTCGGCCTCACCGATGCTCGGCATCGGTTCGGCCTCCAAGGCTTCGGTTCGCGCGACAGGAACCCCCCTCGTTACGCCATTTATTTTGAGATGAGTTCTAAAATTACTGCTACTAATAATAATTGATAACTACCTCGTGGCTCTTTCCTCGCAAGGAAAAGTCTTTTGTAATCCCGAAAGTATACCGCCCTGCAGAGAAAAATCAACGAACCGCACTAAACTTCGGAAAAGACGCTAGTCGCAACCGGCCTTAATGGCTCCGTCCTGGTCCAAACTCACCAGCCCCACAGGCAATGGCGCTATGCCGACTTCAAGGTACGCGCAAATCTGAAAGTTGTCCGTAGACGCTGCTGCTGCTCCGTCCGCTTTGCTAATGGAATAATCGCAGTTGGTGCCTGTCGGCGCGCAAGCCGCATTCGCGCTATACGACGGGTCCTTTATGCTGGCGAAAGAAGCTACTCGTCCGGGGCCGGTACAGGTGGAAAGTTTGGCATGCGCGCCGGTGCAACCCGTCAAGGCGGCCGATGCATCGGCCTCGGAATCGGTAAGACCGATGAGCGTCACCACTTGCCGCATATCGGCCACACGGCGCGAATCGCGGGCTTTCTTCCTCGGATTGCCCAAGCTAACGAAAACGATGGACGCCAAAAGGCCGATAATCGCGATAACGACCAAAAGCTCAATGAGAGTAAAGCCCTTTTTAGCTTTGAGCTGATGGCTTTTAGCTGACAGCGAAAACAGGTCGAGAAATCCTTTCTGTATTTTCATAATTGATGTTCTTTTCACTAAATAATAGGTACCCTATAGTATATAACACTCCAAAGGTACTTCATACCAGCCTGTGCATAACTTCGCCTTCGGCTATAAGCTACTGTGAATTACGAAACTCATCGTTGTCATTGCGAGTGTAGTGAAGCAATCCAGAAACAAGGCCGTAAACTCTGGATTGCTTCGGGCTTCGCCCTCGCAAAGACGATCTAGACTTTGGTTTCGCAATTCAAAGTATAAGCTAATCCCTATAAGCTATAGGCTTCCCTTACGCCGCCCCCGCGATGCTGTAAATCGGGACGAGGACCGAGGCGAGCAGGAATCCAACCCCTAATCCGAGGAGAATGATAAGTGCCGGTTCAATAAGCGAAACGAGCGTATCCACGGCGTTGGCCACTTCCCTGCGGTAAAACCGCGCCATCGTTTCCAAGATATTGCCGAGTTCACCGCTTTCCTCTCCCACCTTAATCATCTGAATCATAATGCCGGGAATAACCCTGCTTTTCCCGAACGCGTCGGCGATGGATGAACCGCCCTTCACTTCTTCCGCGGCAACCGCGAGCGCGCTCTCAAACACGGCGTTGTCCACCACCTCCGCAGTAATTTCCAGCGACCGAATGATGGGGATGGCCGCGGAAAGCTGGGTGTGCATATTGTCGGCAATACGGGAAAGATACAGCTTCCGGTACAAACTGCCGATATACGGGATTTTGATTTTGAGCTCGCTGAATGTATAGCGTCCATTCGGCGTCTTTGAGAAACGCCACATAAATAATCCCCCAATAATCAAGAGGATGAGCACGAGCCACCCGTAGTTCACCAAAAACGTGCTGATGCCGAGGACGACCCGCGTGTAGATGGGAATAGCTTGGCCGGATTCAGTGAGAAGCGTGCTGATGCTCGGAATGACCGTGACGAACATAAGGACCATGACCCCGACGAATGTGATGATGACGAAAATCGGATAAATCAGGGCGTTTTTAGCCTTGGCCGTAACTTCATATGTTCGTTCCAGATAATCGGCAAGAAACCCGAAGGTCGTATCAAGCTTCCCCGCTTCCTCTCCGGAACGGACCATACTCACGTAAAAGCTGGAAAACGCCCGCGGATGTTTACTAAGTGCCTTGGAAATTGAGCTTCCTCCTTGGATATCATCGGAAATGGAAATGAGAATGTCGCGAAGGAGCGGGTTTTCAATTTCTATCGCGAGAAGCCGGAAGATGCGGAGCGCGGAAACCTGCGCTTCAAAAAGTGTGGAGATTTGGCGGGAAAGAATGACGATATCCTTCGCTTTAATACGGTTCCAAAAGACAAGGTCGCGTCTAAAAAAAGAGTTCTCTTGCGCGGAAACAATCGTGGAGAGCGTAAACCCGCGCCGCTGAAGCGCGTTAATGGCAACCTCTACGTTGAGGGCGTCAATAGAGCCGGATGTGGCCCTGCCCGACTGGTCAAAAGCTTTGTAAGTAAATAGCATGGCTGATTTTTAAGGAGTTATTCCGATAACGACTATAAAAATCGCCACCGCGCACTAATTTTGAGAGTACTCAAATTTAGTGCGCGGTTGTGAAAAATATATTCGCTCCGCTCATTATTTTTCTACAACAATCTCTCAATCCCCTGCGGATTTGGCGAGTAGGCAAACGCGTTTTCCGGCGTGATTTCCCCTTTCCGCACGAGGTCGGCAAGACTGCGGTTCATATCAATCATCCCATGCTCAAGCCCCGTCTCAATAACCGTATTGATTTCATGCGTCCTTTTCTCCCGAATAAGATTGGCGACGGCACTGTTCGCGATAAGGAGTTCAAACGCGGGAACAAGACCTCCGGCGATTCTCGGGACAAGACGCTGGGAAAAGATGCCGGTGAGCGAGGAGGCGAGTTGCAACCGTATTTGTTCCTGTTGGCCGGGAGGGAAAATATCTATAATACGGTCAATGGATTGAGCGGCATTGTTGGTGTGAAGCGTGGAAAAGATAAGATGTCCGGTTTCCGCGGCGGTAACCGCGGATGCGATGGTTTCTTGGTCGCGCATCTCTCCGATAAGCCCGACATCCACATCTTCGCGAAACATAGAGATGAGCGCCGTTTTGAAATCCTTCGTATCAAGGCGCACTTCTCGTTGGTCAATGATTGAAAGCTTCTCTTCGTAGACATACTCAATCGGGTCTTCAATCGTCATAATATGCTCCGAACGGCTTTCGTTTATCATCTCTATAAGCGACGCGAGCGTCGTGGATTTGCCGTGTCCCATCGGCCCCACGACGAGGAAAAAGCCCTGCTGTTTCTTGATGAACTGCTCCAGCGTACCGGGTAAATTCAGCTCCTTTAGCGACGGAATCTTGCGCGGAATAAGGCGGAGCGCGAGCCCGATATTCCCCTTCTCATAGTACGCATTTCCTCTGAAACGGACTTCGTCCTTGAAACTGTATGAAAAGTCTATTTCCTTGTTCTTTAAGAAAAGCTGTTTGTCTTCAGGTGAAAGAAATCCGTCCAGAAATCCGTCCGCGTTTTTAGAGGTAAGTTTCGGCTGTTTTATCAGCGGAACAAGCTGGCCGGAGACACGGATGACCGGATGACGGCCGACAAGCAGATGCAAATCGGACGCTCCTTCGTGAATGGTTGCTTCTATGAGGCTATTTAAGAGTTCGTCGCTCATTTGTTAAATCGCTTAAA
>CAYHOU010000052.1:0-5362 GCA_964358195.1 uncultured Candidatus Saccharibacteria bacterium
TTCAAAAAAGATTCCGCGCGCAAAACAAATCAAGGATGCCTGCCCGCCGAAGCCGTCTTCGGCGCAGGCGGGAGAAGCGACGGGGCGGGGGCGGGAACGCCGAGTCTTCGAGGCGTTGAGTGCCGAGTCGGCGAGGCACGAGTGTTGGGTTTCGTTACTCCTTCTCTTGAAAATAGGTTCTAGCCGTTTTTAAGAGAGACACCAAAAAACAAACCCGCCAACCGGTTGGCGGGTTTGTTTTTAGGTTAGTTACTTTTCACTTTCAGCTTCGTCTGTCTACTCTTGTCCATCTTGGGAAGACGAAGCGTGAGGAGGCCGTGCTTCTCGCTTGCCTCGGAGGCATCAACGTCAATTTCTTGTGGAAGAAGAATTGTCCGGCTGAATGTACCCCAATAGAGCTCCTTGTGGAAATAATCGCCGTCGTTCACCTCGCTTGATTCTTGCCTTGAACCACGGATGGTTATCATGTCCCGCGTAATGGAAATATCAAGGTCTTCGGGGCGGACACCCGCGACAATGGTCTTGATGATGATGTCGTCAGGCGTCTGGTACACGTCAACGGTAAGCTCACCCTCTTCCGGAATACTTTCCTCCAAAACAACCGGTGCCGGTTTGCGACGGTCTGCGCCTTTCACGGGTAGGCGACGCTCCTCGCGTACCTCCTCGACTTCATTTTCCTGCGGATTTACCGCGCCGGTAAGTCGTTCAAAAAAAGATCTCTTGTCTTTTGCCATGATACTAATATGCTAATTGATACTAATGCTACGAAAAAATACTAATTCCTTTTATCGATACGTATAACTCGTTTCGGTCTCATAGTCCTGTCTCTAAAGTTTATCACAAGGGCTAATTTAATTTGCGTTTCCTGTAGGTATCGTTGTGTCTGATAGTAGTCTTCCCGAGTGATAATCCTTTTGGCCTTCAATTCAAGAAGAATTTTATTTTCAACTATAAAATCCGCTATGTTTCCACTGTCTCCAATCGTTTGTTCTCTCGTGTACGCTAGTTTGGATTGTTTCAGCTTTTCTTCTAGGAGGTCTCCGTATTGTTTTTCCTTTGCGTATACCCCTAGTTCGTTATGAACAACGAAGCAAAGGCCAACTATTTGAAAGGACAACTCTGGGTAAATGATTTCTGCCATTCGTATTTTTTCGTTGCATTTGCATGCATTCGTTGTTTCGCATCACGTCCTGATTTGCTTCACCTTCTCAAACCCGACGAAGAGGAGAATGACCGCGAGCCAGACAAACGCGAACACCGTAAACGTGTAGAGACTGTTTCCTTCGCTCTTAAGTATAAACAAGTTAAAGAGCGCATGCAAACAAATAGCGGCAAGGACACCGAGTATGGCATCAATTTTCTTCATGCTTCCACGCTTGTAGAAGCCGAGCGCGAGGAAGAACCCGAGTGCTCCCGAGGAAACGACGTGCAAAAGTGACGCTCCCACAAAGCGAAGGACACCAAGATCCAGTCCTTGCACGAATCCTCCCGTTTTGACGGCTCCCGCAAGAAAAAGCGTATTTTCAAGCGCGGCGAAGCCGAGTGCCGCGGTGATAAGGTAAATGAGCGAATCAATCGGTTCATCGTTTTCATGATTCCGGAGAGCTCCGAAATACGAAGCGATAAATTTAAAGATTTCCTCCGCGACGGCCCAGCCGACAATGATAAATATTATGTTTTGCGTAATAGGAAGCCTTACCGTGCACTCGGCACCTTGAAGCACCAAACCGCACACCCATTGTTCGGTAGGAAGCGCGAAGAGCACCGCGAGCATGCCCACAAGAAATGAGATAATAATAAGAGAGCGTGGTTCGGGGTGCAGGCGGTCTTCGCGAAGCCAGAACCACAGCCAGAAGAGCGCGGGGAGCACGCCGCCGACGAGAGAGAAAAAGAGGGTGGAGGGACTCATAACGTATGACTAATCACTGAATGACTGAATAACGATAAGATATGGTATAACGCACAAGGTGATTCAGTTATTCAGTTATACGTCATTTGTTATTCAGTTTGGGCCACCGGCCACGACTGCACCATAAGCATACCTTCTTTCTCGGTTGGTTGCTTCCACAACTGCCAGATTTCCTCTGTAACAAACGGAATAAAAGGGTGGAGTGACTTGAGTATTTTATCCAGCGTATGGAGAAGAAGCTGTTTCCTGGATTTTTTCTCCACATCGGTTCCTTTTTCAAAAACAGCCTTACTCTCCTCCAGTATTTTGTCCGCGAAGGTGTGCCACGCGTAGTGATAGAGCTTTTCGGCCGCCATATAGAAGCGATAGGCTTCCATATCTTTAGTTACGTCGGCAAGAAGGGCGTCCAATTCTTCCGACAGAATCTTGTCATTCCCCTGAAAAGGGGAATCCAGATTTTCTTCACTGGATTCCTGCCTACGCAGGAATGACAGAAAGTCAGGGTCGTTGGTATTCTCAATAACAAACCTCGCGATATTCCAGAGCTTGTTTGCGAAGTTTTTGTAGCCGCGGATTTTATCCTCCGAAATGTTGGTGTCTGTTCCTGGCGTATTCCCGACAATGAGAGCCATGCGCCCCGCGTCAGTTCCAAATTTCTTTGCCACGTCAATCGGGTCAATGCCGTTGCCGAGCGACTTGGACATTTTGCGCCCCTGTCCGTCGCGGACGGTGCCGTGCAGGTATACGGTGCGGAAGGGAACCGTACCAAGCGCGTACTTGGTCATAAGTATCATCCGGGCAATCCAGAAGAAAAGGATTTCGTATCCGGTTTCCAACACATCGGTCGGATGAAAATTCGCTAAGTCATTTCCCGGTCCGGGCTTGCCCCGCGTAGCGCTTTGCGCGGAGTGGGGCCAGCCGAGTGTTGAGAATGTCCACAGTCCCGAGGAAAACCATGTGTCCAGCGTGTCTGGGTCTTGGATATATGAATCTTCCGGCTCTTCGTCAAGCAGGACAATGGGATGTGCCTTGCAGGGTCTGAATTCTGCATTTTCCCTGATTTTATCCCAACCAATTGAACAGTTTTCATTCAGGAAGGTGGCCATTCCAAAGTCGATAAACGGTATGTCTCCTGCCGTGTCTGGTTTTTCGCCAAACACTTCTATCTTTTTGCCTTTTTTCGTTTGTTCAACGACTCTATCTTGCATTAGAGTTCTGCTTTCTGGTTTTTTAAGAAAGTCGTGCATAAAACCACTTCTATAAAATAGGAGCTCATCCGTGTTCCCCGTGTCTTTTATGTCATACCAAACTGGAATTTGATGCCCATACAAAATTTGTCGCGAGATGCACCAATCCCGAAGGTTTTCTATCCAGTGAAAGTATGTTTTGTTAAAGTAATCTGGAATTATTTTTATCTCGCCGTCTAGAACAGCCTCGCGCATTAAGTCCTTCAGTGTTTTGTTCTCGCGCGACTTAATCGGTTTGTTCACGTCCACAAACCATTGCAATTTAGGAAGCGGTTCTATAATTCCGCCGGTACGCTCCGCGGTCCCTACGTTATGCATTATTTCCTCGGGCGGTTTTTCCAGGAGCTTTTTCTCTTTAAGCCACGAAACGACAATTTCTCTCGCTTCAAGTATTTTGCTGCCATTTGCAGGAGAGAAAAGTGTCCAGCCACTATTTACTCTTGCATATTCATCAATAACAACTCTTGTTTTGTCTAGATTATGTCGCTCCGCTATTTCCCAATCGGTAAAACTATGCGCGGGTGTAAGTCCCACCGCGCCGGTACCGAATTCAGGGTCTACTTCCGCGTCACCTACAATTTTGATTGAAAGCGAAACTCCCGCAAAATCGGGTATCTCAAATGTCTGCCCAATATATTGTTTCCATTTGCCGTCGGGGTGTACGGCTACACCAACATCCCCGAGTTTTGTTTCAGGTCGTGTTGTGGCGATGGGGATGGGGAAGTTTTTGCTGTAGCGAAACGTGTACAGTTTCGCCTTTCGCTCCTCATACACAATCTCATCATCGGAAATAGTCGTCTGTCCCTTCGGGTCCCAGTTGACGATGCGATGACCGCGGTAAATGAGGTCGTCATCGTACATGCTCTTAAACATTGTCCGAACGGCGAGAGAGCGTTTTTCATCTAACGTGTATGCTTCTCGGGACCAGTCGCAGGACGCTCCCATCACGCGGATTTGCGAGGTAATCGTGTCGTGGCTTTGCTGTGCGAAGGCTTCAACCCGCTTCAAGAACTCTTCACGGCCGAGGTCGTGACGTGATTTCTTTTCGGCTTTATAGATATCTTTCTCAACACGCGCTTGTGTGGCAATAGCGGCGTGGTCGGTGCCGGGAACCCAGAGTGCTTTAAATCCGCACATCCGTTTGTAGCGAACCATACTATCCTCCAACGTGAGCATCAGCGCGTGTCCCATATGGAGGATGCCCGTCACGTTCGGCGGGGGCATGACGATAGAGAATGTTTTGTCGCCATTCGGGTTGCCCGCCCGAGGCGGGTGCGCCTCCGGCGCAAAAAAACCGCTCTCCTCCCAGAGCTTGTAAATTCGTCCCTCCGTTTCCTGCGGATTGTAGGGTTTCAAAAACTTCTCGTTCATCCCAAAATAATAGCAAAATAAGGCCTTTTATTCAAAAAAATCCCCCAGCATTGCTGCGGGGGATGAAGGTGGCTTGGATTCTTGACGGTTGGGCTTTTCAGCTTGCTCATCAAATTAGTACGGCGACGCCCTTCGGCCTCTAGCGGGTACACCTTCCTCCAAGCCACCAACAAACTACAGTCTAGCATGGTCCCTATTTTTTGTCAAGCCTCCAGTTGCTTTTTGGGGCGATATCCTTTATTCACGCCTTTGTTAAGCCGTTTTTTAGAGCAAGCCGCAAATTCCCCTGCGCCTTTAGGGTTTCATGTTCAGATTTCGCATCTCTGAATAGACGAACAAGCCCCACCACGGCAATCATAAGCGCGTTGTCGGTTGTCAAGCTTTTTTCGGGCACAAAAAGCGGTATATGTTCCACTGCCATCTTTTCAAACTCTCTCCGGATATGGGTATTGGCAACAACTCCACCGCCGAGAAGAAGAGCCTGCGCGCCATACTGCTCCAACGCCTTCTTCGTTTTGGCGATAAGTACTTCAGTAACCGCGTTTTCAAATTCCAACGCGATTTCTTTTTTGAGGTCATCGGTCAATTCGGGAAGTTTCTTGAGCAAATACAGCACCGACGTTTTGATGCCAGAAAACGAGAAATCAAAATCTGGCGAATGGAGCATCGGGCGAGGAAGTTGAATTGGAGCAACAACCCCCGCCTCCGAAGACGGAGGCACCCCCTTTGCTAAGGGGGATTTCCGACGCCCTTCTTCGGCGAGTTTTGATATTTCGGGACCACCAGGATACGGTAACCCAAGCAATCGCGCCACCTTATCAAACGCCTCGCCGAC
>CAYHOU010000053.1:0-5346 GCA_964358195.1 uncultured Candidatus Saccharibacteria bacterium
TAAAATTACTCCACATAGGCAAGACCTATGTTCCGTACATAGGTCTTTCCTATGTTAAACACCGAGAATGACCGGGATGACAAGAGGGGCTTTGGCGGTTTTTTGGAAGAGGAAGCGGGAGACCGCATCGGTGAGCTGCTCCTTCACGTAGTCGAAGTTGATGGGATGCATGCCGGCCGTTGTGTCCTCGATGGTCTTTTTGATGATGATGCGGCTCTGGTGAAGCAAATCCTGCGATTCTCGTAAGTACACGAATACGCGCGAGATGATGTCGGGTGATTTTTTCAGCTTGCCGTTCGACGAGTTGATGCTCGCGATAATCACAAACATACCTTCCTCGGCGAGCATCTGCCGGTCACGAAGCACCACTTCCTGCATATCGCCGACGGCGAAACCGTCAACCATAAGCGGGCCGTTCGGCGCTTTTTCCTTGAGCGTTGTTATCTTTTTCCCGCCTTCCTGGATTTCTATAATCAGAGAATTGTCCGGCACCACGATATTCGCCTTTTGCATACCGAGGTCCTGTGCGAGCTCGGCGTGGAGCCGAAGCATATAGTGCGTGCCGTGAATTGGAATGAAGTATTTGGACTTTATTTTCCTGTGAAGCCACTCCATTTCTCCGCGATTGCCGTGTCCTGTGGAATGAATATACACCTCCGATGTGCGGTAGTGGATAATCCTCGCTCCATGGCGAGCGATATTGTCTTTGAGGTCCTGCACGGCTTTTTCGTTACCCGGAACGATGGACGCGGAAAGAAGCACCGTGTCGTGTTCGGACAGGCGCAGTTGCTTATGGCTCTTATTCGCGAGCCTGGTGAGTGCCGCGAACTCCTCTCCCTGCGCGCCGGTCGCGAGCACGATAATGCGGTCGGGCGGGTAACTCGCGATATCGGTGGACGGGATAATCGTGCCGTCTTTAACTTTAATCAGACCGGCCGCGATGCAGATATCTACGTTGTTCTTCATACTGCGACCTTCTATCGCGACTTTTTTATTACACTGTTCCGCGGCTTCAATAATTTTCCCAATGCGTACAATGTGGGACGCGAACATACTTACGATGAGCCTTGTCTTTGTCGTGCGTACGATTTCCGCGAGATTTTCACCGACGAGCCGTTCGGGAGTGGAAAACCCGGGGTTTTCAACGTTGGTTGAATCGGTAAGGAGAAGCAGGTTGTTGTCTTTTTCAAGCGCCCCGTATGTCTCCTCTTCCTCCGCGGTCGGTACGCCGTCCACGTGGTCAAGCTTGTAGTCGCCTGGTGTCACGATATTGCCGTAGGGCGTTTCAATAATGATACCCATACAGTCGGGAATAGAATGGGAAACGCCGAAAAATCGGACGGATAGGTCTTTGAATTTCACTCTACCGTTTCCCTCAACAATCTTGATATCCAGCGGCGGAAGATGAGGAAACTCTTCCTGACGCTTCTTCACCATAAGCGCGGTGAGGTTGCGCGTATACAGTGGCGGGTTGCCGATGCGGTCCATGAGGTAGGGAATACCGCCGATATGGTCAAGGTGTCCGTGCGTGATGAGCACGGCACGGATTTTATCTTTCCGTTCCTCCAGATATTTCGTATTAGGAAGAATGAAGTCAATGCCGGGGGTTTTCGCGTCGTTGAACTGGAGTCCCATATCAATGACGATGATGTCACTACGGAACTCAATGAGTGTCATATTGCGCCCGACTTCTTCCACGCCACCGAGACAGATAACGCGGACCGTATCCTCCCTGAGTGAGGGAACGGGTGCCGACTTTTTGATGTGTGTTCCGGCTCTTTCACTCATATCTCCCACGCGCTGTCCTCGTGAAAGTCCTGCCCCTGGATGCGATCCCGAACGTCGTTCAAGCGGCCGGCTTCCTCCTCCGAGAGGACGGGTAAGGGGCCGTCGTATCGGCGAAAAACTTCGTGCCGCTCCCGGCCGCGTCGCTTGACTGCCTGGTGTGTGCGCAAGCGCGGGGCGTTTCCCAGCAAGATGCTGGGTAAACGTTCCCGAGTGCGTGTCCGCGAAACGTTCGCGGCGTTCAAACCGGCTTCCGCCGGCATACGGTCTCGGAGCGTTTCCACCCACTCCCGGCGATACGCCAAATCTCGGATGGGGCGGCACGCTACCGCTCCGATACACGCCTCCGGCAGTACCCGAAGAGGGCGCCCGTCCGAACGGATGTCCATCCGGGCGGGCGATATACACGCGCTCCCGTCCCGGTCGTCTGTTTCTGTTATGTCGTTGTGGTTCCATTATGTTTACCAATCTGCAAATGAATACCAATCTTCAAATACCTACAAATCCGAAACCCCCCCTCTTATCCTCCCCTTTGAAAAGGGGAGGAGGCAGGAGGGGATATTCACAAGTATTGGCAGTTTGGTCGTGATTGGCTGATTGGTATTTAATTAGTAATAATTATTTTTTTGCAAAAATGTCCCACACTTTCTCCGTGTTGATGTACCAATGCTCCACGTCAAGAAACCGTTCACTCGGAATTGTCGTCCTGTTCAGCGTGAATCCCTTCACATGCTTCGGGAGTACATAAATGAATTCGGGCGAATACAGAAAAACGGCAGGGGCATCGGCGCGTATGGTTGCTATAGCACTTTGGTAATTTTCTACGCGCCTTTCCTCGTCGGTCGTCTTGCGCGCTTCTTCAAGCAGCTTATCCACTTTTGAATTCGTGTACATCGCAATGTTGAGTCCGGGGTCGTTCCGTTGCGAGGAATGCCAGAAGGCGAAGAGGTCCAGGTCACGGCCGATAATTTCGCCAAAGAGAAGCGAGTCAAACTTGCGCGGGCGGATGATGTTCTGGTTAAGGTCGCCTGATTCAAATATCTGCACTCGGACATCCACGCCGATACTCTTCCACATTTCCTTGAGGAGTTCCGCACTCTCGCGGAGTTCGGGGATATCTCCGGTTGCCAGCGAAAACGAAAGCGTTTGCGCGTCTTTGCCTTTACCCTTGGTTCGCTCGCGTATTCCCGTCGCGGTATTCTTCACCCATTTTGCCTTATCAAGCAGAGCATTTGCCTGCGCGAGTCGGACGGAGGTAGACGTCGCCTCCTCAATGCTCTGTTCCAGAATGAGCGGCGGAATAGGACCGTCAATCGGTACGCCGTAGCCAGAGAGTACCGCATCAACTATTTTTTTCTTGTCGGTGGCGAGTTCAAGTGCTTGGCGCACGGCCTTTTCCGCGAGTAACGGAGCCTGATTCTGATTGAAAAAGACGCCGAATACTCGGGGAAGAGGAGTGCGTTCAATGCGGAGCCACTGCGCCTCCAAGTCCTTCGCTGCCTGCGGGGTAACGGTATTCACACTTTCTATCTCCCCGCTCGCAAGTGCCGCGAGGAGGTCCTTTTCACTTTGATAGAAATACACAATGATACGTTTAATATACGGCATATCCTGCGCGTATTCTTTGAAAGCCGAAAGTTCAAACGAAAGTGGGATTCCTGATGCATTGCGCTTAATCTTCGCAACTTTGTAGGGGCCGCTTCCCACCGCGTTTAGATTCAGTGGTGAAAACGGGAATTGCTCGCTCCCCGCATCTTTCCACAAGTGCTTAGGAAGAATACCCAAGGTCGCGTTCTCAAGAAACGGCGCGTATGGCTGTTTCAGCGTAAGAACAATGGTCCGGTCATCCTTTTTCTCCACACTGACGCCTTCCCAGTTGGCGCGTTTCGGACTTTTCAGCGCGGGGTCCTGCGCCTTCTGAATGGTAAATACGATGTCGTCCGCCGTCACACTGCTTCCGTCGTGAAAGGTTGCGTCGTTGCGAAGAGAGAACGTGTACGACATGCCGTCGTCTGATATTTCAAAACGTTCGGCGAGGTCCGGCACGAGTCTTCCACTCGGAGTGGGGCGCAAAAGTCCCGAATAGACGAGCGTCGCAAGGTCGCGGTCCGCGTCGGAGAGCGAGAGTAAAGGATTGACGAAACGCGGGGAGCCGATGATACCTTCCCGCAATTCTCCACCGGGCGCGGGGATTTCCGTGAGAAACAGCGCGTTCACTTTGTAAAGCAGACTCCCCGCGCCGAGGACAAGGAGTAACGTGCAGAGCGCGAAAACCAGCTTCTCGGTCGGCGAGAAGTTCTTCTCTGCGTTCTCCAGTCGGTGAAGCAGTGGAACGCGGTAGTGTTTGATAAATGCTTTTTTGAGAGTTTCTTTCACTTGGTATACGGAGTACGAATCGGTACGGATATACAGATAGGTTTAAAAAACCACTAAGCTGAATATACGTTTCTTTTCGTATATCCGTAACAATCTGTACTCCGTAAACCTATCGCACCAACAGGGCGATTAACGTTGAAATCACGAACAAAACGGCAATAACAATACTTGCGGTAAACAGAGTCTTTTCAAATCCGCGTTTGGTGTGAAAACCCGCGCTGAAGTTGTCGCCACCGAAAGCCCCGCCGAGACCCGCCGAGGACTGTTGCAGTAAAATAACGGCTATCAGCAGGACTGAGAGCCCGATTTGGACGTAAGGCAATACTGCCGAGAGAGTCTGCATTGGTGCAAAGACTAGCACATCTAGCCTATTGACGCAAGGTAATCGCCGATTTTCTTTTCGGCTTCCGGTATGCTGGTTTCAACTGTGTTCCAGATCACCTGCACGTCCAAACTGAAATAATCGTGAGACACCAAATCGCGGAGGCCCGCCATCTGTTTCCAGGGAAGCACGATCGCGTCACGAAAATGCCGCGGAATTTTCTTGGCAAGTTCCCCGATGACCTGCAATTGCATGATGACCGCGCTCTGAGTCTTTCCATCCGCCTTGAAACTCATGAGGTCCATACCCTTTGTGTACTCCTTGATTTTAGCTACGGAGTCAAGGATAAGTCGGAGGTATGCTGTTTCGTCTTTGTGCGGGTCAGCGTGTCCCATAGATGATTTTTAAATCACGGAAAATGGAGTCGCGGAAATAGGGGATGACGGCTCCTTCCGAAACCAGGTCAACCGGTTTTTTAAGTCGCTCCGACAATTCTTCTCGCAGGCTCACCATATCCCATAGCGAAAGTCGTTTGTCCCCAAGTGAAACAAGAATATCCACGTCACTCTGCGGCGTCGCATCTCCCCGCGCGTGCGAGCCGAACACGCCAGCAAAGCGGATACCATACTCGGCAAGCGTCGGATTGATGATTTCCGCTATGTTTTTGAGGTTTTCGTTCATGCTCGTATTTTACCACGGCTTGTTTGCTTGACCAAGTACTCCACGTAATATCAGCACCCAAAAATGGTTTAAGCTTGCCCGAAAGATGATGTGTCTTGTTGCGTGTGTCAAACGGATTTTGTGCCAGTCACTGCTGTCCCACTAAACTCCCAAAAGACACAGCTGTTCCACCTCGTCAACCT
>CAYHOU010000054.1:0-5308 GCA_964358195.1 uncultured Candidatus Saccharibacteria bacterium
ACTCGGTTTTCACGGAGAGGGAATAGAGCGCATACACGAGGCCCTGAAGCAGAGCACTGGCATGATACTGAATACCGGCCCCACGGGAAGCGGAAAAACCACGACGCTCTACACGATGCTGGACCTTCTTAATACGCCGAACGTTAATATCGCGACGGTTGAAGACCCGATTGAATACCAGATGCCACGAGTGAACCAGACGCAGGTTAAACCCGAGATAGGATTTACCTTTTCAAACGGACTCCGCGCTCTCGTCCGTCAGGACCCCGATATCATTATGGTCGGCGAAATCCGCGACAATGAGACGGCCTCCCTCGCCATTAACGCCTCTCTCACGGGGCATCTCGTGCTCTCAACTCTGCATACGTACTCCGCCGCCGGAGCGATTCCGCGGCTCATTGATATGAAGATTGAACCGTTTCTCATCGTCTCTACGGTGAACGTGATTATTGCCCAGCGTCTTGTGAGGAAACTAACCGACAGCAAAGAGAAGTATTTCCTGAATAAAGCGGGGCTCGCGACACTCGGGAAATCCGTTGACCTTGCGCGCGTCCTCTCCGCGCTCAAGGAGGAAAAAGTAATTTCTCCGGACAGTGGGTGGGAAAAAGTCCCGTTTTATCGTCCCCGTCCTGGTGAAGGAGCTCCCGACGGCTTTGAGAGCCGTATCGGTATAAGCGAAGTGCTTAAAGTGACGGCGACTATCCGCGACATCATCATTAAGGGGGGAACCGGCGCCGAGATTGAGGCACAGGCCAAAAAAGAAGGGATGCTCACCATGCTTGAAGACGGCATTTTCAAGTGCGTACAGGGGATGACCACGATTGAGGAAGTGCTTCGGGTGGTGTCGGAATAAAACCACTGAAGCAACACGGACGGAGAACACGGAACAAGACAGAACCGTTCCGCTTCATCCATGGTTGCTCCGTGTAATGACATTGTGTATACTATTCCATTATGGATACAACACTACAGGTTCGCACAAGCAAGACGCGGAAAGAAAAAGCCCGCCGGGTGTTTAAGAAACTCGGGCTTAATTTGTCGTCGGGCGTAAATCTATATCTTGAGCGGGTCATTGCGACAGAGAGCGTTTCGTTCGTTCCGGCCACTCCACACGGTTTGAAGCTGAAGCATTGGGAAGAATACAAACGCGACATTGCGTGGGCGCGGAAACACGGAAAGCGGTACACTTCGGTGGATGCGTTGCTAAATGATTTAGACGCTGATTAAAGAATATGTTCCCCTTGATATGGTCGCGGCGATTCGAACGCTCATACAAGAAAATAAAGCATTCTGGGCAGTTTGATCGCGAGCGTCTGCGGATCGCGTTAGGTTTTTTGCGTGATGGTACGCCATTCCCGTTTCATTATAAAGACCATGCGCTTGAGGGAGAATATCTCGGTTGCCGCGAGTGCCATTTGAAGGGGGACATCTGTCTCATCTATGAAATTCGCGAGAGTCTGAAAGATATTGTGCTGGTTGACATCGGCTCGCACAGCGAGTTGTTCGGGTAAAAGAAGCGAACGCAACGCGGACATAAAACACGTCTGTCTGTCGCAGATAGGGAGCGGACACGGGATAGAAAAGTGGTCCTACCGCTCTCTAGGGCGGTTTTTCGGTACATGCATTGACTTCACATGTCTTTTGTGCTACTCTGTTTTTGGACATTGAGAAACTGGTTATTGCCAGCGGACTGGTGTCGGAAAGCACCTTGAAACAAAGGAAAGGAGGAAACGGTGAACTACAAAATACTGGCTACCAATACGGATGTCAGCGATTACGTGGAGTTACTCGTACGCTCCAAAGCGGTCTGGAACGAACCGGAGCTACTTAGCCTTACACAGTCGGCAACAAGTCCAAAGGTTGCGTATAAACTGGTTTTGCGAAAAACCGGCAAACGCAATCTCGCGGAAGCGGCAAAATTCTACGCCGTCGCCTGCAGGGACCATATGCCGATTATGGTACGTGCGACCTTGAGGTACTTCAACGCGGTTGGTCACAACCGCCCGGAGAAACTCAAGGAGTTCTTAAAGGAAACGCTCCGAACGGAGCAGGATTAGAGGGTAGATGAAACGAATTAAAGTAGTCGCCCATGCACAGTACGATTCAAGTGACTTGCAGGAAATGCGCGTCACTCCAGCGATACTTTCAAGGCTTGCCGAAAGTGGCGTCGACCTTGAAGTAAGACCACACGAAGACGGAGTCAATCGGGTTTTTGAAACGGACCCGTTTGATGTCCTCATTGTTGACGGTCACAGTTGGAAATCATCACGGGACATTGTCGGTTTGTGCCGTGAAAGACATCCTGAAGCAAAGATTGTCATGTTTGACGACATGACTTTCTACAAAGAGGCGGAAAAGAGCAAGTATGATGCTTGCTACCCATTAGACTATCTCGGGCGACCTGACCCTGATGGAATCGTGGTTTCAATACTGCGACAACTTCAGTTGTGGAGTGACGCCGAGTTGCATAAGTATTGGGGTTACCGCTAGTTTTAATCAGCTTCATTACCGCCTTGTGCCTTCTGCGCTTGGCGGTTTTATTTTTGCAGATTTGCACAGTTGTGCCGTTTTTGTTTGGGGTGGAGTGGGGTACAATGAAGAGACTGAATAACAGATGACCTATAACTGAATGACTGAATACCCCGAGTTACGAAATTCGCATAGGCACTGTCATTGCGAGCCCTGCAGGGGGTGAAGCAATCCAGGAATCTTTAGGACAACATCTGGATTGCTTCCCGCCACGCAAGGCCTCGCAGTCGCAATGACGAGATGGAATCCTTATTTCGTAATCCCGGGCGAATAACAAAGACCTTTCGTATATTCTGGTTATTCAGTTATTCAGTTGTCAATATGCGTCTCAAATATAAAGCGCAAAAAGCGGACGGGACATTCTACGAAGAAACGCGGGAAGCGTCAGATAAGTTCGCGCTCTCTCGCGAGCTTCACGCGGAAGGGGAGACGCTCTTGAGCGCTATTCCCGTCGACTCTTCCAAGACTCGTTCACTGCAGGACCTCCTCGCGTTTATTCCGGTGATTGGGCGCGTTTCCATGCGCAACAAAATCATCTTTACGAGAAATCTGGCCGGCATGCTCTCGGCCGGACTTACCGTTTCGCGGGCGCTCGGCGTTCTTCTTCGACAGACAGGTTCCCCGAAATTCAAGGAAATTATTTCCGGGCTTATCGGTAGCATCAGCACAGGAGAGAGCTTGAGTCAGGCATTCAGAGGCTTTTCCGGAACATTCCCGCCAATTATGATTTCCATGATACAAGCAGGAGAAGAAGGAGGTAATCTCTCCACCTCACTCCTTTCGGTGTCGGAACAAATGGACCGCACCTACACGCTACAACGGAAGATACGGGGCGCGCTTATGTATCCGGCCGTGGTTGTCACGGTTATGATTGGCGTGGGTATTGTGCTCTTTGTGAAAGTCGTACCGCAGATGACGGCATCTTTCAGAGATTTCAACGTGGAACTTCCTCTCTCCACGCGAACGATCATCGCTGTCAGTGACTTTATGCAGTCACATTTTATGCTGGGTCTTCTGCTCGCTTTCGCCGTACTCCTCGCTCTCGTCGCTGTCGCGAGAAGCCCGGCGGGGAAACGAGCGATAGATTTCATACTGCTTCGCGTTCCGGTTATCGCGCCGATTATCAGGGAAGCAAACGCCGCGCGAGTCGGACAGACGCTTTCTTCGCTCCTGTCTTCCGGAGTGGAGGTGATACAGGCTCTCGGAATCACGGCGGAAGTGCTTTCCAACCACCTCTTTAAAGACGTGCTTCTCCAAGCGCGGACAGCAATAGAAAAAGGCGAGCCAATGTCTGGAATCTTTCGCCAACACGAAACTGTGTTTCCACCGTTTCTTTCCGAAATGATAGCGGTGGGAGAAGAAACAGGAAAACTCTCGCCTATGCTCAAAGAAACGGGCTTATTTTTTGAAGGAGAGGTTGAGCAGAAGACAAAGAACATCTCCGTTATTATTGAGCCCGTGCTTATGGTGATTGTCGGTATTGTTGTCGGATTTTTCGCCGTCGCCATGATTTCTCCCGCATACTCGCTGATGAACGCAATGTAACTCGACACGAATATACGAATAAAGACTCGAATGACACGAATAGAATACAGAAAAGACTATTTTTTATTTGTGTAATTCGCTCGGGCATTCGTGTCATTAGTGTCGTGTATGTATGAAAGGATTTTCCGCCATTGAATTGCTTCTCTCCATCGCCATCATCGCGGTTATTTCCGCTATAGGCATTTCTTCGTTGTCCGCCGTTAATACGGATAAGGCGCTTATCACCGAAACGGAAAAGGTACTTTCACTTATCGCCAAAGCACGTTCGCTTACGCTCGCCGCCAAAGAAAGTTCCGCGTATGGCATACACTTTGAAGAGCGGAAAGCAGTGTTGTTCAAAGGGCTTGTGTATAGTGCCGGGGCAACGGGCAATCAGGTCCAGGTTCTGCATGACGAGGTGAAAATATCCGCTCTCGCGCTCGCTAGCGGTGGGACTGAAGTCACCTTTAGTAAACTCACCGGAGCGACCACACAGAGCGGGACCATAACGCTTGCCACGCTCCGCGACGCCGGTAAAACCAAAGTCATTACGATTACGGCGACGGGAAATGTATATAGCGATTAATATTGAATACCAAATCTCGAATCTCGAAAATGAAGAAATCTAAAATATTAAATAGTAAGACCTTTACCATTTTTCGAAATTCGAAATTCGAAATTCGAAATTTCTTCACGCGAGGTATCAGTTTGGTAGAGGTTATCATCGGCACTGCCCTTATCCTTCTTTCACTTACCGGTCTTACCGCGGCCTACTCTTTTTACCTGAAAGCCGGTCTCAAAAATATGGACGCACTTAAAGCCACGTTCTTATTACAGGAGGGAGTGGAAGTCGCGACCCTTCTTAGGGATACCGGCTGGAGTTCGTTTGCCTCCCTCACGTCCGGAACTCGCTACCACCTTTCGTGGAACGGAAGCACGTGGGTGGCAACGACGACTTCTGTTCTTGTGGACGCTATGTTTACTCGCACGATACTGCTTGATGACGTCTACCGCCGGAACTCCGATAAGGATATTGTCGCGAGTACGTCTCCCGACGCGAAGAGTGTGGACGCGAGCACAAAGAGGCTGACGGTCCGAGTTACGGCGAGCTCCACTCCGGCGCTGGATAAGTCTATTACAACCTACCTTATCAACCTGTTTGAGTAAAAACTCAAACTAGCTTATAGCTGTTAGCTGTTATAGGACTTACGCAATCAGTGTCATTCCCCTGAAAAGGGGAATCCAGAGCCTTAAA
>CAYHOU010000055.1:0-5300 GCA_964358195.1 uncultured Candidatus Saccharibacteria bacterium
AACCTCTGACCTCATCGACGTCAACGACGCGCTCTACCAACTGAGCTAACCGCCCAAACCATTACACGATAACTTAATTTTTTGGTGTATGCAACGCCATTTAGCAAAGATGGCACGACCGTGCTATCTTTGCTAAAATGTGAATATGGACAGTGCGGAAAGAAATCAAAGAGTCCACAAACAAAGAGTGGAGCGGAGGAAAGCGATTTGGTGCGGTCCCACTCAGAAAAAATCCTCCTGCTTGTTCTTGGTGGAATGGCCATTTCATGTGCCCGTTCCGCAAAGAAACAATGGAGGATTGTGAGGGGAATACACGAGACATGGAAAGATTTGAGTAAACAGGCAGCCGAGCGCGCTGTTTCCGGGCTGTATGAGTCCAAACTGCTTGAGGCGAAAGAGAACGCCGACGGAACGACGACACTGCTATTGAGCGAAAAGGGAAAGAAGCGGGCGCTTACCTATCACACAAGGTACACAAAGCTACGGCCGACAGGCCCTTGGGACCGTAAATGGCGGATTGTACTGTATGACATACCCGAAGACGAGCGCGAGGCTCGCGACGCTTTCCGTGAGCACCTTACGGAGCTTGGTTTGAGGAAGCTCCAAAACTCCGCAAGTATTCACCCCTTTGATTGCAAAAGTGAAATTGATTTCTTCGTAGAACTGCTCGACATCAAAAAATATGTGCGGTTTATCGTGGCAGACTCAATAGATGACCAAGTGTATTGGAAGCGCAAGTTCAACCTCGACAAATACATTTAGCAAAGATGGCACGGTCGTGCCATCTTTGCTAAATTAGGCGTGTCGTATATCGCACCTTCTGGCGTGTGAGTTCGTATGCTGGTGTGGCGTCAAAATCGATTCCAGAGCACCTGATTGGTGACTTCGTGATGGAAGAGTATTTCCGATGATTTCACGATAGCGCCGAGTTCCTTCGGGCTTCGGTCTGCCGCGGCCTGTTTATAGGACGCGTACTTTTGCTTGTTTTCTTCGCCAAGAATCTTCCCCACGAATTCGCTTGCCTTGAACTGCCTAATAGCATCGTGGATGTTGTCGGGCAGAAACCGAACACGCTCGCGCTTATCCTTATCTCGCGCGAGCTTCTTCCCTTCCAGTCCGGTACGAAGGAGCGTGAATACCGCGAGATACGGGTTGGAATCGGGCGCCACGGAACGGAATTCAATGCGGGCGGTGCGCTCGTTCCCGATGGGGATGCGAATCATTGAACCGCGGTCATAGGGCGAGACTTTAATCTGGTTTGGAGCTTCAAAGTGCGGGTCAAGCCGGCGATAGCTGTTCACGCTTGAATTGAACGAAAGACAAATTTCGGAAGCGTGATTCAGCACGCGGGAAATAAAATCCCAAGCGAGCTCCGAGAGTCCATCCTTGCCTGCCTGCGCCGCGCGCGTCACGGCAGGCAGGCCTCCCTTCTTGTAGAAAATGTTTTTGCCTGCCTTCGCGAGCGAGAAGTTCATATGCATCCCGCTTCCGTTTACGCCGGCAACCGGCTTCGGGAGGAATGTCGCGGTGAGACCCATCTTGGCAGCCACTTGGCGCGACACGAGCTTGTAGAGCTGAATCTGGTCGCACGCGCGTATGGCGTTCGTATACGAGAAGTTAAGTTCAAATTGCGACGGGGCGACTTCGGGGTGGTCCTTCTCATTCTGGAATCCCATCGCGCGCTCGGCTTCCGCCGCCGCGTCTATGAACTGACGCAAGCGGTCAAGCGGACGCGAGTGGTAGTAGCCGCCGGTTGAAACAAGCGTAAATCCTCAGGCTTTGCGGTAGTTTTGTTCCGCGTCCACGCCTTCCGTAAGGAACCCTTCAATCTCCGCCGATGCGAACGCGGAAATGCCTTGCTTCTTTTTGAGCGCATCAAGATACGCTTTGAGCTGTCCACGAAAATCGGCTGAATATGGCGTTTTGTCTTTATCAAGCACATCAGCGAACATCGCCACCTTGCCGGAACCGAACACATCGGAAGGAAGCCAGACAATGCTTCCCCAATCAACCGAGAGCCACAAATCGGACTCGGACTGCGCGCTGAAACCTCGGATGGATGAACCGTCAAAGGTGAGATTGCCGGCGGATTCCAAAAGATATTTCTTGTCGTAGTCAAGCATATGGAATCGTCCCTCAATATCCGTGAAGCAGAGCGTGACGGCCTTCAGCTGTTTTTCTTTTGTAAGATAATCCCGATACTTTTTCTCAAGCGCTTCGGGAGTATAGGAAGATTGAAGCGCTTTCGCTTCCAAATTGAGCTTTTCCAACTCATCGTAAGGAATCTCAAGAAACGTTTTTAGGGGAGCGTTTTCGGGCATAGCTGTAGTAATTAAGATAATTGCTACATCATAGTACACAAAAATACAACCGCAAGACTAAATTGTGGATAAATTAGCTTAAAAATCATCACAAGTAAAATGATGCGTCTTGTAAACCCAGCACCTTGACCGCAGGGCGTTATACCCTGTAGCAAGAAAACTCCGATAACCCTCCGCACAAACGCAGGACATTTCCCGGCAAGGTGCTGGGTAAACCCCAGTATCCATTTTTAGCAAAGATGGCACGACCGTGCTATCTTTGCTAAATTCTGGGTCCCGTTTTGAGTTCGTAGACTGTACCGTTAGAACCAGCCTTTGGAGAGTCGCGGGTGGCGCAGTTCGTAGAGAATGACGACGATGCCACCCATAACGAGCGAAAGATTTTTGACCACGAACTCCCCCGCGAGCGTGAGCAGGGGGAAATGCGGACTGAACATAATTTCCGGTGCGGTGATAAATACGCCGAACGTACCGAATAAATGCAAAATAAGTATGGCGTGAGTCGTTTTCTTAAACGCATTACAGATAAGCGCGAGGCCGATAAGCGTTTCAAGCCCGCCCAAAAATAGGTTGCCGATGCCGTCGGCGAGTATGGGGAAGCTCGCGTACACGATATCGTACACGGGATTAAAGCCCGAGAGTTTTAGCGCCCCGAACCAGAAGAAGATAACGCCAATCGCGGTGCGCGAAAGCGCGATACTATGTTCAAACACTTTTTCGCTGTACATAGTAGCCCTACGGGGAATCGAACCCCGATTTTGCCCGTGAAAGGGGCATGTCCTGAACCGTTAGACGATAGGGCCACAAAAGGCAGGGAAACTATAGCATTTTTTGTAAAAATCGCAAAAAATGCTATATTGGGCGACGTCAGCCATGGAGGCGTGGGTGAGTGGTTGAAATCACCGGTTTCGAAAACCGGCATACCCGAAAGGGTATCGGAGGTTCAAATCCTCCCGCCTCCGAAAAGTAGAGCATACTCCGATAGACCTGAATGCTCCATTTACAAAATAAGTCGTGTAGTTACTATCTTAAGAAATCATTAATATGGACAATCAAAATTCAATTTTGTACATACTCCTCGGTTCTATTCTTGCCCTGATGACTTCACTTTTAGTTGAAATATACAAAAACTGGACGCAAAACAAGAATCACGAGAAAGACTTTAAGATTATATTGAAGCTAGAGTCCAAAAGCATTCTAGAAACCATCGGAAAACTTATCGAGGACTATGGACAAAAGCAATTTTTCTACTTTGCTATTTTGGCCGAGCTCGCCACAAAAATTCAAAGACTGGATAAAATTCGCGATAAGATAATATATCTAAAAAATGATTTAAAGAAAGAAGAGATCCTTTCGCTATTTAACTCGGTTACGCTTTACCATTCTGACTTAAACACGCTCGAGACTCGTGCTTTCACTCCAACGCAAGCTACTACGACAACCCCGACACCGTGGAATGACGAATCGTATAAATCTCAGCGACAAATCTTGGCACTGAGAAGGACTGATTTAAAAAGAGGAATTCAGGATTTGATTAATTTTTTAGAGAGATAAATTCAATCCGAATAGTTCTCACTGTACAACATTCTACCTACTCACGAGCAAAAAGTTGGTGATGTTGTTTTCCCCAAGGTCCTGCAAATCGGCGTCAACGATATCAAAGCCGTACAATGACGCGAGGACTTTCGGACCTAAGATGGCGGTTGTTTTCGGGAGTTTCCCCGCGGCAAGATACGACGCTGCCTTGGCGGTGTCCACGAGATCGCCCTTCCCTGTTTCCTGCCGCAAATGATGGTAACGTTTCTCGAGATTGTCTTTGCACTGCTTGAAATTCTGTGAATGCCCCATCACGGTCGTGAGCTCTTAAGTCTTCACGTCGGAGCGCCTCATAAAGAAATGCCTGATAAGGATTTCTTGTTCAGAAACAATCTTGAACTTGTAGCGCGCCATCGCATGTACCGATTCGTGTACAATGCCTCCCTGCGCGTTGTGCGTGGCGAACAGACCAAAATCAATATCGCCTTCGTGCAAACTCCGGAGTACCCTCTCCGACGTAAACAAATACTTTATTTCATAGTTCTGTATATCGTGTTTCTTGGTATACGCCAGCATCGCTTCTTCGTTGAACGAACCCTTCCCTCCCTGAATACCGTAGGTAACAACCCCCGCTTTTACTGACTTGGGGAGCAGTTTGTTATACAGCGCGTCATAGGCCGAGCCAAGCTTGAGGCGCATCTGTTTCGTATACGGATTGTAGTGTTGGAGGCCAGCGAAGAGCTCCCACGTGTCGTTGCAGGTTTGCTCCTTCACCTCAAGGAGCTTTTTCGTACCGAGCGAATCAATCCGACCCGCTTTCACATCCAGTCGTTCAAGCAGGCGTCCGATAAAGTGCGTAAGCCCTTGTGAATTCGCCGCGAGCTTATCGTGCTCTTTCGCCGACATTTCAATCACGCGAAGTTTCTTCCCTGTAAAATACTTCTCCCAGAACGCGTACTCTGCAGGAGTTGCCGTGAACCTATCCATAATGAACGGCAGTCCCGAAAAACCGTCCGCGCTACTGTCTGGACCGAACATTGGGTGTGTCAGCATCGCCCGCGTCTTTGTCCCCTTCAGGTATTTTTTGAAAACGGTCTCTGGGTGCATTTTCACCGAAAGTACATCTAAGAGGAGATGCTCGGGGCGGAAATACCTCTTATGTGCCTTGATGACTTGTCCAAACGCGGGGATCGGAACGGCAAAGAAGATCACGTCGGATTCGTAGGCTTCACGGACATCTCTTGCGACACGCGTATTTGCTCCCATATCGGAGGTTTTCGTAATTTTGTTTTGGGAAAACAGCGTCACCGAAAAATCGTCCTTGAGCAGACGATGGAGGACCTGTCCGAATCTTCCGAATCCGATGATTGATACTGTTTTCATTTCTTGAATCTCCCTTAATAAAGGGAGCACTGCCGTCTTCGGCAGGTGGGTTGTCAACAA
>CAYHOU010000056.1:0-5296 GCA_964358195.1 uncultured Candidatus Saccharibacteria bacterium
ATTAAAACAATAAACGAATTGACAGGGTTATAAAGAGGGTGAAGAGGTCAACAATCTTAATTGTAGGGGCAGGTTCCATTGGCACCCGGCACATCCGGAACCTCCTTTCTTTGGGCTACCGCAACCTGACGGTATGCGACCCCTCTAAAGAAAAGACTGCGGAAGTTTCCCGACTTGGCGTACTCCAGACGTATACGGATGTACGCAAAGCTTTGGAAACGGAACGGCCTGACGTGGTGTTCATTTGCACCCCCACGCACCTGCATATTCCGTCGGCAACTCTGGCGCTCAATTTCGGCGCACACGTATTCATTGAAAAACCGATTTCCCATTCGGTTCGGGGGATTGACGCACTCTTGAAGAAAGCAGGAAAGAAAAAGAAAGTAGTGATGGTGGCGTGCAATTTTCGGTTTTCAAAAGGCTTTCAAGAGCTAGAGAAAGTTCTGCGGAAGAACACGTTCGGTTCGCCGCTTTTGTGCCGGGTCGCGGTGGGGTATTACCTTCCTACCGCGCGGAAGGGTGTTTCGCATACGCACACCTACGCTGCAGGTATCAAGGGCGGAGGGGTCGTGTTGGATTCCGGAGCACATGTGGTTGATTATCTTACGGAATTGTTCGGGAAGATAAAAGAGGGTAAAGTGGTAAAGGGCACAATACATACTGTCGGTACAGCACGCGAGGAAACAGCGGCACTATTTTTTAGACACGTAAGCGGCGTCCTTAGTTCGATAGTTCTCGATTATGTGTCCCGGAAACCAATCCATCGGATTGAAGTCGTTACGAATACGGGAACACTGGCACTTGATCTGAAAGCGGATATACTGACGTACGAGAACGAAAAGGAAACGAAGTTGCTCTACGAAAGGAATGGTGATAGCAATGCTATGTTCTGTGAGGAAGTGAAGCATTTTCTGAAGTGCATAAAGAACGGGTTGAAACCGAAACAAGATATCGCAATAGCCGCGGAAACACTCAAAACGCTTTTGCGGCTTTAGGGTAACGGAGAAAAGAATAATGTATACAACAAAGACAACTCGAAAAGGAATCACCTTGTGGAATAAGGCAAAAAAGAATATTCCCGGCGGTAGCCAACTGCTCTCCAAACGTTCCGAGATGTTTCTTCCGGACGGGTGGCCTTCATATTATGAGGAGGCGAAGGGGATTGCAGTATGGGACATGGACGGTAACAAGTATTTTGATTTTGCAACAATGGGAGTGGGCACCTGTATGCTCGGTTATGCCGACCCCGACGTAAATCGCGCGGTGAAAGCGGCAATTGACAAGGGTTCACTCACGACGCTCAATTGTCCCGAAGAAGTTGAATTGGCGGAATTACTCTGCGAACTCCACCCCTGGGCGGATATGGCGAGATTCGCGCGCACCGGCGGAGAAGCGATGGCGATAGCGGTACGAATCGCGCGTGCGCACACCGGTAAAGACAAAGTGGCGTTTTGCGGGTATCACGGTTGGCATGATTGGTATCTTTCGGCGAATTTGGGAGATACGAAAAAATTGGACGGTCATTTGCTCCCAGGTCTCAATCCCGCCGGAGTTCCTCGCGCGCTGAAAGGAACCGCACTTCCTTTTTCATACAACCGCATTGAGGAGCTTGAGCGCATTGCCACCGAGCAGAGCGACATCGGAGTGATTGTGGTGGAGCCGCTTAGGCATCAGGAACCGGAAAATGATTTTCTGAAGCGCGTGGCCGACATTGCAAAGAAAATCGGGGCGGTTCTGATTTTTGACGAAATTTCAATCGGATGGAGACTGACGATTGGCGGGGCTCACCTTGTTTACGGTGTACATCCTGATATCGCCGTATTTGCCAAGGCTATGGGCAACGGATTTCCCTGTGGGGCAATTATCGGAACGAAGAACGTTATGAATTCGGCCCAGAAGACGTTTATTTCAAGCACGTATTGGACCGATCGTGTTGGTTCGGTTGCGGCGCTCGCCACCATTAAGAAAATGAAAAAGGGGCGTGTCCCCGCACATCTAAAAAGAATCGGCAACCTGATAGGCGCCGGATGGAAAACACTTGCGGAAAAACACAATCTCGATATCACCATACTTGGGCCGGAAGCGCTGGTGACGTTCACCCTTAACTATGGAGAAAAAAGCCAGGCGCTCCGCACACTCTTCACGCAGGAAATGCTCGCGCGTGGATATCTCGCCGGCGCGAGTGTGTATGTGTCCTACGCGCATACGGAAAAGCACGTGAAGTCGTATCTCAAAGCGGCGGACGAAGTGTTTGGAATACTGAAGCACGCGCTGGAGAGTAAGTCCGTTACCTCCTTTTTGCGGGGTGGTGTGGCACACTCTGGTTTTAAACGATTAACGTAATCTGGAGAATTAGAGTAATTGAGATAATTTTCTTATGATTGTCGCCATAATTCAAGCTCGGATGGGCTCAACGCGCTTGCCCGGCAAAATGCTTGAAAAGATCGGGGAGAAAACGGTACTTGAGTATCTCGTGACGCGGATACTTCGGGCTACGACGCTTTCTGCCGTAGTGGTTGCCACGACAGACCGGCCGGAAGACGATGCCATTGCGGCAATTGCCGAGAAATGTGGCGCGACCTGTTTCCGCGGCTCAGAGCATGATGTGCTCGATAGATATTACAAGGCGGCCAAACGCGCGAAGGCGGACACTGTTGTCCGTCTTACCGGCGATTGCCCGTTTATGGACCCCTCACTCGTAGACCGAGTGGTTCGGGTGTATCTTAAAAATAAAAAGAGTGCGGACTATGTCAGCAACGTGCATCCCCCGACATTTCCCGACGGGATGGATGTGGAAGTCTTTTCCTTCACGGCGCTTGAACGCGCATGGAAAGAAGCGAAACTGGCTTCGGAACGTGAACACGTTACCCCCTTTCTCTATAATCACCCAGAACTTTTTCGCACGAAAAATGTGTACGCCAACACCGATACGTCCGCTATTCGTCTTACCGTTGATACTGCCGAGGACCTTGCCCTCGCTCGGAAGATACACAGGGCACTCTCCGAAAAAAAAGAATCTTTTGGCTTGCAGGACATTCTCACGTTACTTAAGTGGCATCCGGAATTAACCGAAATGAATCGGCATTATCGCCGTAATGAAGGATACACAAAATCAGTGCGCGAAGAAGGGGCTCGCGCTATTATCATTCTCGGAGGAGGTCTTACGCAGGATAAGCTTGGGTGGCGTACAACCTTTCTCAACGAGGGGGACAGCTTCGGCATTCTTGGAGATCGTCTCCGCGTACTCGGTGGGAAGTATCTTTTTGACATGGTATCGCGAAAAGGCGGACGCACCATCATTTTGGTTACAGGCGGGAAGGGGCAGTTACAAAATGTGTCCGACGTCCCGACTGTTGCAAGTGTGCTTGCAAAAGAACTGGTTGCACTGGGCGTACAGAAGCGGTCCATACAAAAAGAAGAACGGGTAAATACAACATTCGAACAACTGCGTGAAATAGAACGAAGGGCAACCAAAGAGGCGTGGTCCTCCGTCACTGTCGTTTCAAACCGGTATCATCTGCCTAGAATTCTAGCCTTTATCGAATACGGACCTGGTCTCGCGATGTGTAAGAAATGGTTGTCGGAAGGAACTCTTTCTCTCGTGTCCGCGGAGGACATACTGATTCATGCCGACCCCGCTTTTTGGAAAGGGCGTATCGGTTCCGCGTACCGTAGCGCGGCGATGAAGCGGCGAGTAACGCGGGAGGCAAACGGGGTCTTGGCCATACGCGGGGGAACCTATCGCTATGGTGCGGATAACGTCCCGGCTCTTACACTGCGAAAAGCGGCGATGAAAGATGCGCGATTTTTGTATGACCTCAGAAATGAAGAAGCAGTACGGAGTGTCTCGTTCACGGAGGATTCATTTTCATTTGAAAGCCATAAGGAGTGGTTACGAAGGAAGCTTACGAGTAACGATTCTGTTTTATATATCGCGGAAGCAGAGGCGACACCGGTTGGTCAAGTCCGTTTTGACGTACGCAGTGGCGGAAATGCCGAAGTGAGTATTGCCGTATGCGAGAAGTACCGCGGTCGGGGGTATGGGTCATCGGTAATCAAAACCGCTTCCAGTCTTCTCTTTAAAGCGTTTCCCAATGTACGCAACATTCACGCATATATCAAGCCGGGGAATAAAGCGTCTCATAAGGTCTTCGCCAAAGCGGGTTATCGTGAGAAAGATACCACAGTCGTGAAAGGGAAGCCGTGTGTGGATATGCTGTTAACATTTGATTTTCTATGACAATAGGAAAGAGAAAAATTGGCGGCACTCACCCGTGTTTCGTCGTTGCGGAACTATCCGGGAATCATCATCAAAACTATGATGAAGCGGCTCTGCTCGTGCGTGCCGCGAAAAAGTCGGGAGCTGACGCGGTGAAGCTCCAGACATACACGGCGGATACGATGACGCTTCATTCGGATAAAGAGTGGTTTCGCGTCGGCGGGAAGGACAATCCTGAGAAGTGGAAGGGGAAGACACTCTATGAGCTGTATACGGAAGCATTCACTCCCTGGGAATGGCAACCAAAACTGAAACAACTCGCGGATGAAATTGGTATCATGCTTTTTTCTTCTCCGTTTGATACGACCGCTGTTGATTTTCTGGAAAAGATGTGTGTCCCTTGTTACAAGATTGCCTCCTATGAAGTAACCGATTTTCTTTTACTCCGCAAGGTGGCGCAAACGGGGAAACCCGTGATTATGTCCGTCGGGTATGCACCGCTCCAAGAAATTGGGTTTGCGCTTAAGACGCTTCGGGAAAACGGAGCGAAAGATATCGCCATACTTCACTGTGTGACCGGTTACTCCGCAAAGCCAAAAGCAACCGACATGCATCTGTCAACTATTAAGGATATGCAAACGCGGTTTGGAGTTGTGGGAGGGTTTTCGGATAACAACGCCGGTATAGAGATTCCGCTTATGGCAATCGTCGCCGGAGCAAGTATTATTGAGAAGCATATTATTCTGGATAGAAAAACAGGAGGTCCGGATGCCCGATTTTCTTTGGAACCTGCGGAACTCAAGGAAATGGTGCAAAGTATCCGCGCGCTCGAATCGGGAGAAGTAAAACAGACGGTGACGAGCAAACTACTCGGAAAGCCACACTATGGACCGGCAACCGCGCTTGAGGAATACAACAAGCGCTGGCGACGTTCGCTTTTCGCGGGGAAAGATATCAAAAAAGGAGAACTATTCACGAAAGAAAATGTTCGGGACGTGCGTCCTGCGTTCGGTTTGGAAACTAAGTACTATGATGAAGTTATTGGCAGGCGCGCCACGAGAGATATAGACTTTGCCA
>CAYHOU010000057.1:0-5257 GCA_964358195.1 uncultured Candidatus Saccharibacteria bacterium
TGCTCCGGCAGTTCTTCGCCGAACAGCTCTTCAACGAAGTCAGCCGCGACGAGCGACTCGCCCACAAAAGTCTTGCCAGTACTTCCGGCAATGACGCTTCGTCCCTTGATGAAGAGGCCTTGGCGCGGTGTTTGCTTCGTGAACAACGGCTCTCCCTGATACCAGCCAATATCGCACAGAAACGTCCTGCCGAGAGCGTCTTTATTTTCGTGGGATTCGTGGAGATGTTGGAGAGTAAGTGGCTTCCCTCCCACTTCGGAGACTTGCTGAACGAACGCGCAGTCCCTTGCAAGTGCACGCTCGATGACCGATTCGGAAAACAGTGCCGGGACGGCGGGAGCGGGAACCGTTACTCCAAACATTGCCGTAAGTTCTGCCGGACCGAAACATACCGTACGACGGGATCGGTCTTCGATGAACTGAAACGATGCGCCGGTTTTTCTCGGCGCGATTGTAGTTGTCATAGGAACTAGCCTTTCTTTTTGTTGAGGTTTATGGTCAAAAACTGCCGGAAATCTGTGAAATAGAGGCTTTTTTGACTAGCCGTAGTCTACAATACTAGAACTAATTCGTCAATACATTACGCATGCTCTCCACAATTCTGTCCCACTCATACTTTTCCCGAACCATTTTTGAGGCGTTTGCGATAATGCGGTTTCGGAGTTCGTCATTCGTGAGTAAAAGCTGGACTTTTTCGGCGATGCTTTCAGGGTTTTCGACCTCACAAAAGAGGCCTGTGATTTTCTCGTTCCACTCGTGTGACAAAACACCCCCCTCACTCCCCCCTCTAAAGAGGTGGGAAGGAGAAAAGAGAAAGTCGGGAATACCGCCGACAGGGGTTGCGACGACGGGGAGCCCCGCCGCCATCGCTTCCACGAATGAACTTCCCATTCCCTCCGAGAGCGACGGGCGACAAAAAACATCCGCGATATGTAAATAATCTGGCAACTGTTCGTGCGGGATATGACCGAGAAAGTGAACGCGGTGTTCAAGCTGTAAGCTCCTCGCTTTTAGCTTATAGTCTTTTTCAAGAGCGCCTGAACCGCAGATAATGAGCTTTATGTTGTCGGGAAGGTATCGTAAGGCTTCAATCAAATCCCCCACCCCGTTTTTCTCCACAAGTCGCGATGTGGTAATGATGACCTTATCTTCTTTCGCTATGCCATATTTTTTTCTTATTTCTTCTTTTTCGATATTCGATATTCGATATTCGAATTTCCCAACGGTAACTCCGTTGGGAATCACCACCACCTTCGCGGTACTGTTCCTCTTGGCCCTCACGGCGAGATAGTTGCTGATAACCGTGATGGTATCCGCCTGCTTAAACACGGCCGCGTGCCACGAACGGATAAAGAGCTGATAGAGAAATTCGCTTCCGAAAACATAGCGCCGCAGATGCGCTTCTTCATCGCCCTCCTGAAGCGTGAGGACGAGCGGTGTATCTTGATGTAATTCTTTGAACCACGTTGCGGCGATGCTTGCCTGACTCGCCATTATGGACCAGATGGCATCAAACGGCTCAACAGCGTTGAGCCGTTTTGCTGTCCTTAATCCAAGCCACGGCAAGAGCCATTTATCAAACGGGGTTCCTAAGCCGACACGGTAGACATCAACATTGCCGATTCGCTCATGCGACGGAACGCTACGCTTAAACCGCGCCGTGATGAGCGCAAAAGAAACACCCCCCTCACTCCCCCCTGCAGAACCCCTACCCCTCGCAGACTCAGTACTTCCCCTTTGAAAAGGGGCAGAGGAAGAACCGATGCGGTCGGTTATCTCTTTAACCGCAAGTTCCGCCCCGCCGATGAATGGGAGATAGGCTGTGGTAAAAATAATTATTCTCATTTTTTAATATCGAATCTCGAATACCTAATATCGAAAAATATCGAAGTTCAAATATTCAATATTTCGAAATTAATTATTTTCAGAAATTCGAAATTAGATATTCGATATTATTTTATTCGATTATGTCATACGTTGCCGCTTCTTTTCGAAGCATATCCTCCGTGCTTTTCTCCGGCTTCGGGCGGAGCATTGCCATATACCCTCCGACCGATAGGACAAGAAGAAGCGCTACTCCCAGAAGCCATGGCATCATACCGCTTTCTTTCGCGGCACCCACAGCGCCGACGAGTTCCCCTGCCTGTGTAGGCAGAGTGCTGGAAGTGGCTACAGGGAGCGGAGCCGGAGAGGGAATTATTTTTCTTTCTATTTCGGTTTTGACTGGCTCGGAAACAGGAGCGGGTCGTGGGGTTTGAGCATCCGATACCGCGACAATAGCCGAGATTTTCGGTTCTTCCGCTTTCAGCGGTTCGGGTTCCGAAACCGCCGCCGTTCCCGCGTAGGTAACCACCGGAGTTCCATTGGGATAGAGAAGAACCGTACTTGAGGAGTCCGCAGGCAAACCGGTAACCGCGGCGGGGAAAGGAATCGCTTTTTTCGCGCCGATAACCGTACCTCGCGGAAATCTGAATGAACCGGAACCGGCAAGCAGAAGCCAGTCGGAGAGGTCAACTTCGGACTGTCCATTGTTTTTTACTGCAATGTACCCGTCGCCTCCTTCCTTGATGCCGGTGATGATGAGTTCAGGGGCGGAAATACTTATTTCTTTTTTATCCAACGCGCTCCATTCGCCGGAAGAGGCATCAACTAGAACCGTATAGGTGGCGGGATAGTGATAGGTGTGCTGGACCTTTTTTCCCTCGGCCATTCCCCCGTCGCCGAAACTCCAGATATACCGCGCGTTCGGAAGCGGCTCTTTCTTGAGACCAACGGCGACGGCATCAAACAGGACAGGAGCACCCGCCACCGCTTTTTGGGGAACAAGCGCGCTCACGAACATATGCGGTTTGTACACCCATGTACTCCCTCCGGAATTTGCAGGTTGCGGTGACGCGGACGCTTCCGTCTCTTCTTCCGCATCGGTGCTCGTGGCGGTATCGGGAACGTCTGGGGTTCCCGGCACAGCGGGTGGGGAAATGACAGTTTCCGTTCCAGGTGTCGGAGCGCCGGCTTGCCACGCGTTACTTACAAAGTGCAAACTATTCCCATCGCCCGCTCCGCCCGCTCCCGAGGTATAGGTCGCCTGAGCGATGCTCACTCCTTCAAGCTTCAGCTCCAGTGTTTCTCCTGTGTTGGAGAGAGAAAAATTACTTGAAAATACCGTCCCGCTGTAATTCGGATTATCCGCGATAAATTTGGCTGGGTCATCGGCAAACACGGCGAAACCGCCCGCCGATGTCGTCGCGTTTCCCTGAAAGAGAGTTAGTCCGTGATTGGTGTTCGCCTCAAACAGTTTCCATTTCAGAAAAGAAATTTCGGTACTTCCCGTATTCTGCGCTTCAACCCATTCCCGCCCCGTGTCGGTGCCGGGAAGGTCATACATAATTTCCGTGATACTCGCCGAAGCGGCATGTGCGAAAAGCGGAGTGAGAAAGACACCGAGAGAAACTAGAAGCGCCTGCCGAATCTTTTCCATGTCGTTGGAGAATTTTACTGTTTAGAATGTCGGTGCATTTTATCTTAATTCTCCCTTGCTAAAGGGAGTACTGGAATAGTCGTAGACTGCCGAGTCCGCGAGGGGGAGGGATTTAAATCCTCCGGCTCGGAGACTCACCACCTCCTTTAGCAAGGAGGAATCAGATAGCACACAAGTAAATACTACCGCTGTTGCCCGTTATCTTTTTCCGTGGGATTCTTCACTTCCAATAATTTACGCAACATATCTTCGGGTATTTCTCGCGGAATTCCTCTTTGTTCTATATGTGGCTCCGTTGGTTGCGGCTGAGAAGAATTCAGGCGAGAGACCTCCGGTATCTGTACTCGGGAAGGGGCTGGGGTGCTAGGTGCTGAAGAAGGTACGGAAGGGGTGCTTTGTGCCGACTGCTGAAGCACGTCCGAAAGCGCTTTTCGGAGTTCGGAAAGGTGTGCTCCCCCGGATGGTGCTTTTTTCATTCCCGGACGAAGACTTGAAAGCGACACAGGGGCGGCGGCCGGGACTATGGGCGCATGGTGCGTCTCTCGCGTGTGTTGTTCCGACACGGCATCATGACGTGGAGACAGCCTTCTTTCCACATATGGGGCGGGAGGCGTATCTCGCCGTTCCTGCCGTGGAGGCTCTGGGCGGGGTTCGCTCGGACGAATGTCGGTGCGAGTAACCCGCTCAGGCGGATGTACTCTGCCGATATCGCCCTGTCCGTGTGTATCCCGAGGTTGACTCATCTTTGGGGCGCTGTCTTGGGGCGCGCCTAGACGCTCCTTCGGCGCGGGAAGTATCGGCATATGCCACTCTTTAATTTCATTTTCCACGACCTCGCGCGGGCGCGCGAACGTATCCCGTGAATACGCGATGACCTGCTCGCGATACGAAACCGCAGGACATTCAATCGGTGGAATCGTTACTGCGGAAAACGGTGCCGATGTCACGCCGTCAATCATCAGTTTGATATAGATTTGGTAAATGCCGAGGTTCACCAAGTCTTCCGCGAGAAGCGCGGGGGCGAACTCTTTTTCCAGAAACTCTGCGTCAAACGCGCCGACGCGGAAAACCGCCATCGTGCCGACGTTGCCGAACACCGCCGCGCTCACTTCCTCCTCCATTTGTTCAATGTACTGGTGCGCGAGCGTGAGATTGAGCTTGTATTTGCGCGCTTCGGAGAGAATGTCCGCGAAACTTTTGTTGGCGAACGACTGAAACTCGTCCACGTACAGATAGAAGTTCGGGAGTTTTTGTAGTTGTGTTTCGGTCACGTCCGCGCGCGACATTGCCGCGAGGTAAATTTTGGTGATGAACATACTGCCGAGAAGATTCGCGTTCCCTTCACCGACCTTCCCTTTGGAAAGGTTGACGATGATAATCTTTTTCTCGTCCATGAGCTTCCGGAGGTCAAAGGTAGATTTGGACTGTCCGACGAGATTTCGGATGAGCGGGTTTGCGGTGAACTGGCCGACTTTGTTCTGGATGGCCGGAGTCGCCTCTTGCGTGTATCTGTCGGTGTATTTGGCAAACTCATCAACCCAAAACGACCGGCAGGAAGGGTCGGTGATATTGTTCACGATGAGCTTCCGGTACTCCTTATCAACGAGCATCCGGTTCACCCCGAGAAGCGTGGAGCCGGGATACTCCAAAAGCGCGAGGAGCGTGTTCTGTAAAATATAGGCCATACGCGCGCTCCACGCGTCCACCCAAATTTTCTCGAAGGTTGCCATAAGGCCGTTCACGACGAGGTGCCGCTTGTCCGGACCGACGTCCTCCATA
>CAYHOU010000058.1:0-5224 GCA_964358195.1 uncultured Candidatus Saccharibacteria bacterium
CTTTGTATTTTAGCACCAATCCACGGCCGTGGATTGGTGCTAAAAGATAAGATTCATCTCAAATGCCGCGTTAAGGGATGTCTGTTCCACAATTCACAGAACTTTTTTATTCCCCGAATACCCCGTCAGCTCTGCTGCGGGGTGAGGGGGATGAGGGAAGGGGGTCGGGGAAACGGGAGTTTCCCCGTGGCGGAGAGCAGCGAGGCTTGGCGAGCGCTGAGGAACCGAGGGGTTCTCAGAAAATTTGTTCGCCGAATACCTCGTCAGCTCTGCTGCGAGGATAGGACGAACAAACTTTATTCCGTGGAGTATACTAGTGTCGCTATGGTAACCTTTTTAAAAGAGAAAATCCTGCACGGACTGTTTGAGTTCAGTCTCGCGCTCAAAGGCTTCAATGGTTTGTGGGAAACCATAAGCGGCCTTATCATCCTTCTCGCGAGCAAGGCAACGCTGGAGACGTGGTTTATCGCGCTTGCCTATCGTGAACTTCTTGAAGACCCTAACGACAAGGTTATTACCTTTTTCATCACTACATTTCTTGACCCATCCACCAGCACGAAAACGTTTGCCGCGCTCTATATCCTTATCCATGGACTGTTAAATATCTTTCTCGCCGTACAGCTCTACCGCAAAAAGCATTGGGCATATCCGGCAACCATCGGTATTATCGCCGTAATGGTCCTGTATCAACTCTACCGCATCGCAGTGCATCAATCCGTCATCCTCACGGTACTTACCGCTTTTGACGTGCTGTTTATATATCTCACGTGGCATGAATATAAACATCGTATCAAACAAGGCGAACCTGAAACGTCAAAAGATGGTAACACGACAAGCGTAGCCGTCAGCTAGACTGCCTTGTATTTCCGCAAAAAGAGAAGCGAAATCACGCCGAGGCCGAGAAACATACTTCCCGAGGTAATGAGTGCCACTTGTAGAGAATAGACATCGGTTATCCAGCCGATAAACGGACCGATAATCGCAAAGAGGATTCTTCCAACAAGGTTCTTCACCGAGAGCACCGTCGCGCGCATATCCGAGGTGATAAGTCTGTTCACGTAATCCTGAATGATGGGATTATTCACTCCGCGGACGAAGTAGAACAAAAGCAGGAA
The DNA here is from genome assembly GCA_964358195.1 of uncultured Candidatus Saccharibacteria bacterium. Classification (GTDB taxonomy): domain Bacteria; phylum Patescibacteriota; class Minisyncoccia; order Phycocordibacterales; family UBA10002; genus UBA10002. The sequence goes on from CAYHOU010000058.1 coordinate 1,116, forward strand.
GACCATCGCCCAGAGCGACTGAAAGAGCGCGAGTAAAAGCGACCCGAGAAATGAAAGAAAAATAAGCATCACAAGCGAACGAGTGCGACCAAGCGTCATTTCTATTTTGTGCGCATAGAGTGAAAACATGCCGGTTGATATATTAAGCAACCCCCACGCGATACCGAAGTACGCGAGTGGAAGTCCTACCGTGAGAAAATAGGGTTGTACGAACCACGCCATGGTCAGTGTGGACGCTCCCACAATAGCGGAATACACCATGAGCCACTTCAGTTCCGAGTGCTGATGCAGACAGTATGTGACGATTTTCGCAATCTCACGAATTGACCCTTCAGTATTTTTATAGGCTTTCCGCGCCGGTTCCACAAGCGTCAATGCAAGAGGTATAGAAAAGAAAACGACAATCGCTTCGGCGTATATCGGGGTTCGTAAACTTATCACCGCGAGGAGTCCACCGGCAAAGCTTGCGAGCGCCTCCGAGAAATTACCGACGGCGGAAAGTCTGCCTTCGTATTTTTTGTACTCACCATCACGGTTAGCTTGGAGCAAACTGTCGTAGAGAATCGCGGAGTCGGTGCCAGAGAGAAAGCTGGAGCCGAGACCGAGCACCAATTCCGCAATGAGAAATCCGGTGAATCCGTACGAAATCGTATAGATGGAAAAACCGAGGAAACTTAAGATACACGCGAGTACAATAGTCGCCTTGCGCCCGACGACGTCGGAGAAATAGCCGGACGGTATTTCAAAAATGATAACCGCCACCGAAAAGAGTGATTGGAGGAGCAATACCTCTTTCATGGAAAGACCGTTTTCCTGAAAGAACAGCACAATGGTCGGCATCATGAGCATAAACCACCGCAGAGCCTTGATGACCCCTATTTTCCAGATGTTTGATTGGACCCGTATGTTCATTTCTTAAGAAATCCTCTTATCCACCGGCGCTTTAGCGCGGGGAGCGTTTGTACGGAGAGGAGAAAACCGACGACCGGCACCAGCGCACCAAGGAAGATATGTTCAGCGTTAATGATGTACAGGAGGAAAGACGCGACAACGTAGGTGATAAGTGCGACACAGAAAAGGCGCGCGAAACTCCCTTCCCACGCCTTGTTTGCTTCTACGCGACGATTGCGTTCAGAAATCGCGGTAATCTCCTCCTCAATCTTTTGTAGTCGTTCCTCCATAGATTATCATTTCCCTTTCTTCCCTTTCCCGACATCTCTCGTCTTCACGAATGCCGCCTCAAACGCCCATTCCATACTCTGTGCGAGTTCCTTCTCATTCATAATGTCGTTCGCGAGCAAAAACTCTTCTTCTTTGAGAACGCTTGTTTTGTACATTTCCGGCCCGTCGGTATTAATGGTGAATTTAATGCCGTTGTCCACGAATGTGCGTATGATGGTGCGTAATTCCTCAACATTTTTCACGACACTGTTGCGCAAATTTGAGGTGGGACAGAGCTCTAATACAATCTCCTGCTTCACGATATCCCGCATGAGTTTCTCATCCTTCGCCGCAACAAGTCCGTGACCAATGCGCTCGGGGCGGATGTGGCGGACCACATAGCGGAGTTCTTCCAGATTTCCCGTTTCCCCAGCGTGGACCGTAAGTCCGAGTCCCGCTTTGCGGGCGCGAGCAAGAAGTGGCGCGTGTTCCTTCATGGAAAACGTGTCGCGGTCGGGACCGGCAAGATCAATGCCGACGATGCCGTCTTGTTTATACCGAATCGCTTTCTCAAGCGTAATGGCATTTTGTGCGAGGCTAAAGCATCGGTCAAGGCAGACGAGGAGACCGGCAGTTACCTGCGGATATTCCACCATGGCGCGCCGCATGCCCCAAAGCGCCGCGAGAATAATGAAATCCAAGTCGCGCTCTCCAGTACGATTGCGCTTCATCGGGCTAAATCGGAGTTCCTGTAGAACCAAATTGCACTTACGATACCCCCCACCGATGACCGAGTGCACCGCTTCTTCTATGGCTTCGGGGGACGACTGAATGAGTTCGGTGAGATGATAATACTTCTTGTCCATATCCAACACGTCGGCATTTTTCTCCTCGCCGGTCATGGTAATCATATCCTCAAAATCCCAGTAGTCTTTGACGGGGAGGCGGATACCCTGCCGGTGCGCGATGGTCCACATAATCACGGGGTCAACCGCCCCGCCAAGGTGGGTGTGAAGCTCTGCTCTAGGCGTTGTGGTTCGTTGAGACATAGTTTTAAATAAATATCGAATTTCGAATATCTAATATCTAAAAATACCGAATAGTTAATACCGAAGATTTTAACTTTTAATTATTTTGGATTTTTATATTTTTCGAGATTCGAAATTTGGTATTCGATATTGGCTTCATTCCCACTCCACCGTCCCCGGTGGTTTAGAGGTAATATCATACACCACTCGGTTGATGCCGCTAACTTCATTCGTGATGCGTGCGGAGATTTTGGCAAGCAGTTCGTGCGGAATCCGCGCCCAGTCTGCCGTCATAAGGTCGGGTGTTGTCACTGCACGGAGTATTATCGGATGACCGTAGGTACGCGCGTCTCCTTGTACGCCGACCGAACGGGTATCGGGAAGTACCGTGAAATACTGCTGTATGTTTTTCGCCTCTCCTGCAGCGACAAGCTCTTCGTGAAAAATAGCTTCCGCCGAGCGGAGCGTATCAAGCTTCTCCTTAGTAACCGCTCCGATGATGCGTACCGCGAGTCCAGGGCCGGGGAACGGCTGGCGCGAGGTAATTTCTTCCGGCACGCCCAACACTTTCCCCAGTTTCCTCACTTCGTCTTTATACAGCTCGCGGAGCGGCTCTATAAGTTTGAACGTTACATCTTTCGGAAGCCCGCCGACGTTGTGATGCGATTTAATCACCGCCGCCTTGCCGCCAACAGACATGGAAGACTCAACGGCATCGGTATAGAGCGTCCCTTGTACGAGGAACTCGAACGGTAACTTGTAACTTGTAACTTGTAACGCCCGAGCCTCTCTTTCAAACAAGCGAATAAACAATTCCCCGATAATTTTTCGTTTCTTTTCCGGCTCGGTGACACCCGACAGCGCATGCAAGAACTCCTTCTGCGCGTCCACCACTCTGAAATCCAAGTGCGGAAGCGAAGAAAACGTCTTCTTGATTTGCTCCGTCTCGCCTTGTCGCATCAGCCCCGTATCCACATAGACGCACGTGAGCTGTTTCCCTATCGCCCGATGGACAAGATAGGCCGCCACAGTGGAATCAACGCCTCCCGAAAGAGCGCAGAGCGCGCGCCCATTCCCCACTTTTCCCTTTATCTTCGCAACCTCCGCGTCTATCCAGTCCTTTCCCATGCTCCAACTCCTTTTCGCGCAGACGATTTTGAGAAAGTTTTCAATAATCTTCATGCCGTTCGGTGTGTGATTCACTTCAGGATGAAACTGAATGCCATAGATTTTTCGTTTTGTATCTTCCACTCCTACCACCGGACAGGCTACCGATTTTGCCGTGACCTTGAACTCTTTTGGAATCTTTGTGACTTGGTCGCCGTGCGACATCCACGTCATTTGTTTTGACTTGAGACCCACAAACAGAGTCGATTTTTCGAGCGTTACTTCGGTCGGACCATATTCGCGTTTGTTCCCCGCTTTCACTTCCCCGCCAAGCTGATGCGCGATAAGCTGTAACCCATAGCAGACTCCGAGAATTGGCAGGCCGAGTAGATACACCTTCGGGTCGGCTTTGAGCGCCGTGCTTTCGGAAAGATTTTGCGGCCCGCCGGAAAGTACGATACCTCCATAGCCGATAAGGTTTGCCGCCGGAGTTTCGGGTGGCAAAAGTTCGGCGTACACGCCAAGTTCCCGTATCCTCCGCACGATAAGATGGCTGTACTGTGAACCAAAATCCAAAACCGCTATTGTATCATTTCGCTTCTCAAGTGCCATTTTCGTTCTGTTCTGTCATTCCCGCGAAAGCGGGAATCCAGTTTCTAACTTATATTCTCTTAAATCCCAAATTACAAGCACCAAGTTCCAAACAAATCCCAATTTCTAATAACTAGAAACGAAGAGGACTATTTTGGATTTCGGATTTATGATTTAGAGATTGTTTGTAATTTGTGACTTGGTGCTTAGAATTTTATAGTA
>CAYHOU010000059.1:0-5208 GCA_964358195.1 uncultured Candidatus Saccharibacteria bacterium
CTTGCTCGCGGCGCGCTGGATAAGATTCTCGGTATCATCGGTGACGAGTCCGATTTTGTTTACCAAAAGGTCGTAGTAAATCGCCTCGTGCGGGATAAACATAAACGCGAAGTCCATCGTCCCTTCGGACGGGCGGATGTATTTTGACGTTTCCGTAATGCGCAGTTTGAGGTCGTTCACGAAGAGTTTTTCTAATCGTTCTTTTTCGGACGGGTCTTTCGCCTCGGCAAGACGGTTGTAGTTTTCCAGCGAAAACTTGGAGTCTATCGGAATTATTTTCTCCTTCACGAACACTACGGCATCCACAATCTCGCCGTTCGCAAACGCGTACTGCATCTTGTAATTGCTCGGCGGAAGCACATTTTTGAGAAGCGTTTCCAGATAGTACTCGCCGAGGATTCCACGCTGTTTCGGATTCTTCAAAATGTCCTGCAAATTCTGAAGTTGGTCGGCAAATGACACCACCTGCCGATTTGTTTCGTCTAGCTTCACCAAGCCCTCCGTCACTTCCTTGATGAGTTTGGCGGATTCGCTGAATTGCGAGCGCATCGTCTCCCCCATCTGCTTGGTCGTCTCCCCCATCTTGGCGTCCACGGTGCGGGTGAGTTCGTGGAGCTTTTGGTCGAGCGAGCGCGTCTGCTGTCCAATTTGTTCAAACAGGAGTTTGAACGCCGTTTCGTCTTGATTCTTCGGCTGTTGCATATTCCGCAGGCGGAGGAGCACAATAACCGCTCCGATGGTGACAAGACCTACTACCAGCGCGACGACTGAGAGAGTTGTTTGCATCAGCACAGTATAGCAAACGTCATAAAAAATGTGCTACCATAATTCTATTATGATGCCGGAAAAGCAGACAGTGATGCACAATTCGGAACAGGTTGCCGCGAAAAAGGCGGGAAACCCGTATTTTGAGCCTGCATATGTGAAGGGTCGGCATGACATTCTTGACCGTTTCAAGGAGTGGCGCGAGAGGATAGAGAACAAGGACCTCCCTAAAGCGGAAAAAGACTGGGAGGTTATTTGGGCACTCACCGGACCGGATGAGACGCTGGAGAAGGACGCAAAAATTCATGCGGGGGAAGAACATAAGGCGACCGAATATAATCAGACGAGGCGAAGATTTGAAACCGCACTCGAAGTAGCGCGGGAGGTAACGGCGGTACGACTTGAGAAAAATGTGAGCGAAGTAACCAGCGCCGACATCGCGGAACAGGGACCGATTGTCTACTGGAACGGGAAAGCGTCAACGAACGATTATCTTCTGAAACTTATCGAGAGCGGTAAGTTTGAGGAGGAGTTCCACTTTCCTCCAAGCCGTATCCGCATTAGCCAAAATCGCGATGTTCAGCATACCAACCATCAACTGGTTGATTTTCCCGCCGATATGCTTTCGACATCGGGAAAAGCGGTTATCATAAGTGATATATATCATTTGCCGCGCGTTGAGGAAAATTTGAGGGGTCATCCGGAAAAATTCACTACTGGAAACACTGTACTTTTCCCCTCTCTCCCAAGCGAATTTCCATCAGGACAATTCAGGAATGTCCACCGGGAAATAAGAAATATCCCCCTGTACAAAGAGCGGGGTATGTTTTCGGAAAAGGAAATCAAGCCTCCAAAAAAGGAGTAGATTCTCACGCGTATCAGTAGTAGTATTACCTCCATGCCACTAACCAAGGATATTGATATTCAAATCCCAGAAGCGATGCGCGCTAAGGACGCAGTGCGGCTAAGCGCACTGCGCAATCTTAAGGCCGCGTTTATGACCGAGGCTATCGCGCTCAAAAAGGTTGACCCGCTTACGGACGACGAAGCACTTACGGTCGTGAAGCGGTTGGTGAAGCAACGGAAAGATTCCATTGAACAATTCCGCAAAGGCGGACGGGAAGAAATGGCAAAAGCGGAAGAAGCAGAGCTCAAGATTTTGGAAAGCTATCTCCCCGCACAGATGCCGGAGGCGGAGGTTCGCAAAGTCGCGGAAGCGGTGAAAGCAAAGCTTGGTGTGACCGATAAAACAAAGCTCGGCCAGCTTATAGGAGCCGTACTTAAGGAGACTAAAGGAAAAGCGGACGGTGGAGTGGTTAAGAAAGTCGTGGAATCATTGTTTAGCTGACTTATATGCCTCCGGAAAGAGCGAAATCATGGTTTGACCAGATGCGAGACGCTCTTACGAGTGACAAGGCATCACAGACGGAAGTCCGACTTGATGGGCTGACCGCGCTGGAGGAACCGGCAGAGATGCATCCTTTGCCTGAAGTATTGCGGGAAGAGAAAGCTAACGTAGCAGGAATGGCCGAAAATCTTCCCCTGAAGAAAGAACCGCCGTTGGACTATTTACGAGAGTGGGAGCAAAAGCATGAGTAGAGTGGACAGCGGAGGTTTCTCCCTATAGACTTCGGGTAGTTTTCAACCCCACTGCTCTATGACTATGAACACTGCCGACCTTGCGAAAGCCGCCATCGCGCTCTCAATAAAACGACATATCACCCGAGAGGAAGCTCTGAAAAGAGTGCTTCGAAGAGTGCCTCTCGAAAGGCAAGACTGGGAAACCCCTGATGAGGCGCGCAAGAAACGAAAGGTTCTCTTTCGGTGTGTGCTGGCTCTTATCCCCTCCTTTGAACCAAATAAAATCAACGCAAACTTCACGGGGAAAATACGAGATTCACGACAGCGTTTCGCGCGTATGCGGATGAGAGAGGAGGTGCGTAACGGGAACCCTATGCATAAACTCTCGTGCGTTCTGTGTCGCGGGCCAAAGAGTCTGCGCGTGTGCGCTCTCTGCCGCGCACAAAAGAATCCTCCCGCGCAATGATGCACTTTTCTTCACCAAAGCGTACGCCACACTTCTTGTGGCGTACGCTTAATTTTTAACAAGATCCCCGGAATCTATTCGGAAAGTTCCGTCAGCTTCGCGCGAGTCTTCGGTCCAGCCTGTCCGTAGCCCGCGTCCCCGGGACTCGCGAGGTCATACTTCTCCTGAAATCGCCCGATGGCTTTTGCCGTAGCGGGACCGAAATAGCCGGTTATCTCTCCCTCGGGATACACCTCCTTGTCAGCCGCGAGTAGTTCTTGCAATTTTTTCACGTCAGCGCCTTGCGAACCTTTTTTCAACGTCCGCGCGAACACGGCGGATGTGGTTTGGGACGTGTTTACCGAATCCGCGGGAGCGATGTCCGCTTTGTTTCCAAGCTGTGCCGCTTCAATGAGCTTCGCGCGGGTCTTCGGTCCGGCTTGACCGTACCCCGCCTCTCCGGGACTCGCGAGCTCATACTTCTCCTGAAACTTCCCGACTGCTTTTAGGGTCTTTTGACCGAATACGTCGGCAATGTCCGCCTTGGAAAAGAGACCGACTGCCGCGAGAAGTCCTTGTAATTTTTTCACATCTTCGCCCCGAGAGCCTTTTTTAAGCGTCCGACTAAGCACCGAGGTGTCCGTTGCGGCAGAGGTGTCCGCCGGAGCGGGAGTAATGGGAGTCGGAGTGACAACAGGAGCTGAAGTAGGCGCAGGTGTGGGCGCGACGACTACCGGAGCGGGAATCACCGGCGCGGGTGGAGCAGGAGGAGGAGTGACTACGGCCGCGGGTGGCGTACCAAGACGGAAGGCCTTCCCGGAACTGCCGAGCGCGATACAGTATGCCGTGTCCGGACAGGCGATGCCTCGGAGATAAGTATTGCCGAGAGACGCGTCTTCACTCCATGTCGCGCCACTATCAGTTGTTTTCAGGATGGCATTGGTATTGGCGAGCATATACGCCGTGCTACCACCTTGCGCGGCAATATCCAGAAAATTTTTCGCGAGTCCGGCCGAAAGCGTCGTCCATGTTTCTCCGCCGTCCGCACTCTTGCTTATTTTGTCTCCAACCGCGTAGAGCGTGCCGATTCCATTACCCTTGACGCTTGAAAGCTGAAGTGTACTCCGGAGCGAACCCAGCGGTTCCCAGCTCGCGCCTGCGTCTTTTGTCTTGAGAAGCACTCCCCCGTTTCCGGCGAGAAGCCCCGACGAAGCATCAATGAAATAGATACTGGTGAGGTCGGCAACCGTTTTGATGGTGGGACGTCCCCACGTCGCTCCGCCGTCTTCCGAGCGGAAGAATACGCCATCGCGCCCGACGACCAGCACCTTCTGTTCGTCAATCGCGAGTACATCCGAAAATTGGGGTGGATTGCCTTTATTACCGAGAAATGTTTCCACCCAATGTACGCCACTGTCGGTTGTTTTGAGAAACGTGCCAAAATCGCCTGCCGCGTAGCAGGTCTTCACGGTTGGACAGGAAATGGCGTGAAGCGGATTGAGCGTTGGCGAAGAAAGGAGTGTGAAAGTGTCCCCGCCGTCGGTTGTTTTAACGATTGAACCGCTACCGCCGGAGAGATAGAGGCCGGAAACGATATAGCAGGTGCGGGAGTCGGGACAGGAAATCCCGCTTAACTCGTTTTGGGAAGGCGTCTGAATCGCGACCCAATCAGCGGACGCGGCACTCGCTTCCCTTCCCCCGGCGGAGACGAGAACGGTAATCGCGACCACCGATGCAAGAAGAAAATTTCTCATAGATTATGTGTTTAGAGCATGTCTAAAAACCCTTCCCTGCCTGCGAGCCGCGTGTTCTGGTTGCGAAACACTCGTCTCGGACTCACTGTAGCGCAGCTATAGCTCGTCCTCCGACTCGGTTTCTCACCAACGAACATGCGACTCTCGGCTCGGGAACCCTGGTTTTCAGACATGCTCTAGATTAGGAGTAATCATATATAGATGAAGTATACCCCCACACCCATTTTGCTGTAAACCCCGCACTAGCATTCTGTTGCTACGGGGTAAAGTAAAATGGGTGTGGGGTAAAAAATGTGCCGACCCAAGAGGTTGGGTCGGCATCGGCGCGAAAAGTGCTAGTTTAGGCGGTCATGGTGGCGACCGTTTGGACTTCTGCGACTTCCGGCTCCAGTCGATTGAGATGGGCAATTCTGAACCCTTTCTCCTCGGCCTGTTCCCGATGAAACCGAAAGCCGTGGTGCTCGCTGATTGTTCCGAGTGTGTCCGCAAGGTCTTCAAGGGGAGTTGCGGAGTGGATAGAGAAGACGCAAGATTTACTCCCCAAAGAGACCTGTATCCAGTACCAGCCGTCATTTTCGCGGAGGGTAGAATATCGCATAGTGGCGGTGCTCCCGTTTTGCACTCGCTGAAGGAAGAATATCCACGACGAGAACAGTAGAGGAA
>CAYHOU010000060.1:0-5206 GCA_964358195.1 uncultured Candidatus Saccharibacteria bacterium
AGGAATCGAACCCGCATCAACGCCTCACCCGCCCGCCTGACTCGTCATATATTGCCCCTGCGAGGAATCGAACCTCGAATTACGGCTTAGAAGTCCGCAGTTATATCCATTTAACTACAGGGGCGCCAGGCGAGTCGGGCGGGGAAGAGCGCTACTCTATCCACTCCGCTACAAGGGGTGCGTGATGATACTACTGGATTTTAAGAAAAATATCCAAAATCACTTCCGTGTAGAGACTTTGGGAATGTACGGGTCGGTCGTGGATATCCCTTTCTTTTTGAGTGTCTCAAACCGCGCTTGTTTTTCACCAAAGTAGAAAATAGTCTGTTTAAGTTTGAAGGTATCGAACATTTTGAGTGATGCCGGTGTCTTTTTGTTGTCCATCAAAAACAACTCCCCTTTGTTAATTTTCGCGTACACAAAGACACTGACGCCGACCGTACATACTGTAAACAGGAGAAACGAAAAACAAAGCGTCTTCCAGTCGGTACGCGCGTCCCTGCCGAATTGCGCCGTTTCGCTTTCCGTCACCGTTCGCTTGAACAGCGAGCCGAGTGATATTTTTTGGTTGAAAAACGACATCCCGTTAGAAACAGGTCGCGGTCTTTCCGCTTCCCTGTTTTCTTTCGCGATTAATTGGTAATTTCATGTGTGTGAAGTGTCATCCTATATGAATAGCGGCCGCGGTTTCTAACGGGAACATGTTATTTTTCTTTAAGCGCACTTAATGAAAGACTAATGTTCCAGGAGCCCGCGTACGTATCCGTCTTTGAAACAGCGGCTTGTGTTACCTTGGCTTCATACGGCAACGATTCAAGCCTCCCGAGAAATCTGACGACCCCCGGCCAGGTTCCGGTTGCCGTAAGCGCGAGGGTGAGGTGTTCGAATACGGGTGTCTCGGGTATCTCTGTTTCTCGTACCGAGGTAATGTTTACGCTAACGCCTATTTCCCTTCCGGTACGTTCAAGAAGTTCAATAAACGAAACGGCTTCCTCTTTCGCGATACTGTACTTGGCGAGTTGATTTCGTTGCTTCACTGTCTGCGCGACAATCGCACGTATGGAGCTATGAGTATTCTCTTCGGCAACCTTAGCCTCTATTTCATTCACCAAAACGGAAATACGTTCATTCTTCTCCTTCACCCCGATAAAGAGAAATATGTACCCGCCGACGACCGCCACGTTGAGCACGAGAGCGATGACAAGAAGCTCTTTGGTTTTTCGGCGTACATTATGAGGAATCATATAAAGAGGGGAGCGGCACCGCAGGGCGTTTCCACTGCGGGCCGCACCGAATAACCCTGTGCGGAGCACAGGGTGTTCCCATTCGCAGGTACCCGCCCGGATGAACATCCGTTCGGACGGGTTCGTAGATTCGTATCATAGACTTATTGGTATTCATAAAAGTAGCGTTACCATGTACTGTGTGCAAGTAACGAGAAAGCAATATCGACGTCTTTTGCAAAATCAGAAATGGGGACTTCAACCTTTTTGAAGATTCCGGTCCGTTCAAGACCTTTCGCGTATGAAAGTAAGGCTGTCCGGTCCGCAGCCCTACCCTGTATGACAAATTTCCATTTTCCATCATCTCCTTCCGTAAACGAAATTCCCTCTACCGAAATCTTACTTCCTCTTACCGAAGCGACCTGCACTAGTGCTTCATGAAAGAAGACTTTCGGAGGAGTATGGCTTAGGAACGAGAGGCGGGCCTGCGCGTCCGAGAGAATGGAACCAACCGCGGCGGCATTTTCCTTTCGCACGTTTTCCGAAAGCGTTTCAAACTGTCCCAACGCGGCTTTTTCTTTTTGCGAGGAGAGAAAATGGGACGGAATAAGTAGCGTGGCGGCGATAAGAACCGTTGCGAAAAGCATCCAGAGAATCACGGTGGCGAGCCGGATCCGGTACTCGCGGCGTATTGCTTCCTTTTCGGTTTTGGGGAGTAAATTGAACATATGGTGAGTGACTTATGACTGAATAACTGAATGACCCCTTTCTCCGAAGTCAATTTCGTTATTCAGTGATTCAGTGATGGGTTATATGTTATTCAGTGAGACTTGGGCAACGCCAGCCCGACTGCCGCAGCGTAATCAAGCGACTCGCCGAATTGGATCGGGGGAATATACTCATCAAGCGAGAAAGTATTGCTCCAAACATTACCGATGGCAACCTCGCTCTGGAGCGCGGGGACAAGGTAGTCGGCAAAACCGGGAAGCGCGGCGTCCCGCCCGCACAAAATCATTTTGGTTATTCTAGGCCCGGCCTCCCCTCCTTCGCTTTTGTGGGTATGCCAGTACATGGAAAGTTTATTGATTTCGTCTTTGAGCGCCGAAAGCGCGTTCATGAGCGAAAGAAACATGTCCATATGTTTCTTGTCGGCAACCGCGGCCTGCGCGTGCTTGATACGAATCGCTTCTTCAGCACTTACCGACAGGAATTTTGCGATTGCTTCAGTGATATGCGCCCCGCCGATTGCCACGGTTGACGTAAAGTGCACCACTTCCCCGCTCACAATAAACAATCCTGTCTTGCTCTCTCCGAAATTCACCAACAAATAGGTTCCGCGGTCTCCTTTCCGTATCACAGCGCGGGAAATCGCCTGTGCTTCAATTTCAAACGACAGCGTCGAAAGACCAGCGTCGTCCAAAAGCTCCGTGTAGGTTTCCACGACTTTCTTCGGGAGTACGGTCACGCCGATATCCAAATGGTCTTCGTTTCCGTGTCCGGCTCCCGTGATTATCGTGTAATCAAAAATCGCTTCCTCTACGGGAATGGGAACATTTTCTTCCAGCCTAAACTCAAGCGCGGCGCGTATTTCCTTGTGGGAAACTCTCGGTATCTTCGCCTTGAACAAGTACGCTTTCTCTTCCGAAAGAGACGCGTTCACGAAATCCAACTTAAGTTCGCTCTTGAGTTTGCGAAGCTCCCCAACAACGGCGTCTTTATCGTTGACATATCCCCCGAGAATACTTTCCTTCGGCAAAAGCCTCCGGCCATGGCGGCCAACCGCGTACGCGTTTTTATGTCGAACAAGTTCCATTACAGAAACGGCATCGTCGGAAATATTAAGGCCGACCGCGGGCATTTCCAAAAACCGCGGTGGCGGAAAATACTCGTGGAAGAGTCGTTCGGTGAAGTTTGCGGATAGTGGAGAAGCAAGCATATATTACCAATAACTAATCCATACCAATATACAAATCTCTTTATTGGTACATTTGTATAGGATTGGTAATGGGTAGTATCCATTATACATCACTTGGTGAAGTTCTTTTTTGTTTTATCCACTCTAAAAGGATGGGTATGAATGAAACGACGATAATGAAGATGACAATCAGCAGAAGATAGCGGTCAATGGACGGTATCGCGCTTCCAAGACCGAAGCCGAGAAAAATGAGCAGGGTGGACCACAGCACTCCCCCGATGATGTTGTAGGAGAGGAATGTGCGGTACTCCATCTGCCCGACGCCAGCAAGAATGGGCGCGAATGTCCGCACAATCGGCATAAACCGCGCAAGGACAATGGTCTTTTTGCCGTATTTTTCGTAAAACGCCCGTGTACGGTCAATATGCTTCTTGTGAAAAAAGAAAGAATCTTCGCGGTAAAAAATCTTCGGCCCGACTTTTTTCCCGAACGCGTATCCGACACTGTCCCCCAGAATGGCGCATACCATACAACCAATCCACAACAGCAAAATATTGAAGTGTCCTTGCGAGGCAAGAAGTCCCGCGGTAAAGAGAAGCGAGTCGCCCGGCAGGAAAAAACCGAAAAACAATCCGGACTCCGCGAAGACAATGACGAAGATGCCAATGAGGCCAAATGTCGTTACCAGAAACTTGGGGTCGATGTAGTGAAGAAATTCCATAATATCGAAAAATAACGGTGTCTGTCATTCCCGCGACGGAGCAGTAGCGGAGTAGTCGTAGACTAATAGGGAATCCAGTTTTTCTGGATCCCCATTTTCATGGGGATGACATTAAGAAATGTCATTTAGCGCGTGTTCCTTCCGGTATCTCCGCGTTCGGCTCAAGCAAGCTAAACTTGCCCTCTCCCGCCTGCGCCGAGGCTTCGGCGGGCTGGTCGGTTGAAACCACGAAAAGCATACCGTTTGATTCCAGCCCTTTTATCGTCCGAGGTTCCAGGTTCGTGACAAACATACACTTCCTCCCCACCAATGTCTGCGGGTCGGGAAAGTGCATCGCGATTCCCGAAATAATCTGTCGAATATCTCGTTGCGGTGGAGTTTCCTTTCCCCCCTCTTCAGAGGGGGGATTAAGGGAGGTGTCTTGCCTCCCCTCCTTTTCCAAGGAGGGGATTTGAGGGGTGGTAGTGTTGTCCCCATCCCCCTTAGAAAAGGGGGCTACTTTGGGGGGGTGTTCTGCAACAGAAGTGCCCGAGTCGGCGAGGGCGGGGGTTATCCCCCTTACTAAAGGGGGTGCTCCGTCTTCGGAGCGGGGGTTGTTAACAACCCTCCCCGAATCAGAATTCGGTACTCCCTTTACTAAGGGAGATAGACCAAAATCCACGGAAAGCTTGAGGAGCTTATCCGTCTCCGGCACTTTCTCCGCAGAGAGAATCTTCCCCACCGTTATCTCAACTTTCTTGAAGTCGCCAAATGTAATCATAGGCTAAAACTAATCAACTAATTACGAATCTGCAAATATCAACGAATCTGAGTCGGCCTATTCGTAGGTATTTGCTGTATTAGTTCATTCGCAGATTAGTTTTCCTGTCCAAATAACTCTGCAAAATAATGGCGGCGGCGGATGCGTCCAGCATATCATTCTCCCGCCGGCGCTCCGCTCGCTCTCCCGTTCCCCGGCTTGCGCCCTGCCGGCGCGAGGGTCTCCGCGCCGCCTGTACCGACGTGAGGAATTCCGGCTCGTATTCAATCCGCTTACGCGTCGTCTTCATAAGCGTCCGTCTAAACTCTTCCGCGTCTTGCGCAATAAGGTTATCTTTCCCCGAGAAATCTTTGGACTCCCCCATTACTATCAGCTTCACTTTCTGTTCTTTGACAATCCGCTCAACCTCCATGAGAAGCATTCTGTCATTCGGGAGTACACTGTAGGGAAACGCGAGCGTGCAGGATTCATCGGAGAGCGCGAGTCCGACGCGCTTACTGCCAAAATCAATTCCCAAATAACGCATAGGAAGAATCAATTACCACCGCCAGAGGCGGTGGTATGACCTCCAGCCTGGAAGGCAGTGA
>CAYHOU010000061.1:0-5161 GCA_964358195.1 uncultured Candidatus Saccharibacteria bacterium
GTTGTCTAGTCCTTGTTCTTGTGCTATGTTGTAGCTCGTTGTACCGGACAGTCGCTCCGACGGGTCGTCGGGGAGGAAAGTCCGAACACTTACTCCGCCCGTTGCGGGTTAAAAAGGTAGCGGCTCCGACACCTGAAATGGTGCGGAGCTCCGACCGCGAAAGTGCGTCGGAGGTAACACCCGTCCGTCGTAAGACGTGAGATGCGAACAGAAACGCCCGATTCCGAAAGGATAGGGCTCCCCGGTGCAAATCGGGGAGGTCTTGGCGGTAACGTCAAGGTGAAACGGCTAAATTCTTACCAGGGTGCAAGGCCGAGCCCGTTAAGATTTTGCGAAAGCAAGGTTGAAGTGGGAGTGCCGCCAGAGGCAATCGGTAACGATTGTCCCAGACAAATGACTGTCGTCTCGACAGTATGTCGAGATACAGAATTCGGCTTATAGGTACAACGTGTTATAACAAAGCGCCCCGCCTAAAGCGGGGTGTTTTGTTATTATTTTTTTATGGTGAAGACCGTACCGATGTCAACGCCACTCTTCCCCGCTGTCCCTCCGTTTAGTTCAATCACATATGAAGCCATCTCTTTTGGCAGGAAAATTTCCGGGTAGGTTTCCGGAGCCACGTCTTCTTTTATATCCACAACGGTAAACGTGCCAGCTCCTTCTTTATTCAGCCAGAGAATATCCAGCGGAAAACGCATTTCTTTCATCCAGATTCCCTGAAAATCCGGCTTCTTGAATTCAAAGAGCATTCCCTCGTTTTCTTCCAGTGATTCGCGTCCGCCAAGCCCCCGCACGCGTTTCGCGTCCGTGGCGGCCACCGACACAGTGAATTCTTTTCCCTTATCCGTCATGAGGAGTATATCCGCACTCTGTATCGTACCCGTGTGTTTTAGTATCGCCATAAACGCCCCGAGAAAGACAAGGAGAAAGAGGATGACAACAATCCGAATTTTTATTCCCATGAGAGTAGTATACCCAGCACCTTGACTACAGTGCAAGGATTCAACGATAAGATAGCCGAATTTTGCGCATAAACAAAATGAACCTGTGCGGATTGGTCATTCAAGGTGCTGGGTATACTCCCGAAGCAACCACCACATCAAAGTTCTTGGTGTACCCCGAGTTACGAAAGTCGCATAGGTATCGTCATTGCGAGCCCCACAGAGGGCGAAGCAATCCAGGAATCCGTAGGAAAACATCTGGATTGCTTCCTGCCACACAAGGCCTCGCAGTCGCAATGACGAGATGGAATTTTTATTTCGTAATTCGGAGTAGTGTACAACAACGCCTCGCGCAAGCGCGAGGCGTGAGTCTTATTAAGTAGAGTGCCATGTGTGCTATTTCCCCTTCTTCTTTTTCCTTGAGAGGAAATCAAGAGGGGACCGTGCGCCTTGCTTACGGCTCGGCTGTGATTTTGCGGGAGGCAGGAGTTTGGCGTCGTGGTCATCGCCAAATATGCTGTGAGACGCGCGCGTTGAGTATGTTTTCATCGCTTGCCGCCGCTAGCATACCACGGTCTTGTAAAATAAATAGCTGTGGATTACTTAATGCGTCTCCCTTAGTCTGGCACTTTGCATTTTAGCACCAATCCACGGCCGTGGATTGGTGCTGAAAGATAAAATTCCTCTCAAATGCCACGTCAAGGGATACCTGTTGATTACTTCACTTTTGGATGTAGGACCAGGAATATCCACAGCCGAAGCGGAAGTAGCACGAGCCAGAACCACCCGAGCCACACCCATATCGGCAAACCGAGCAAGATAACGTTAAATAATGATGAGAGCGGTGCCTCAAGATATACCCATTCGCGCGCGACGGTGTTCGGAAGTTCGTGTGACAACAGAGCCAAAAGCACCGTGGAAAGAATGACCAGTGAATAGTGTCCCGGGTGGCGGATATGGAAACTGAGTTTGATAAGCGCCGAGCACATCCACAAAACAACGATAGTCGCGGTCAATGGCAGTAGAGAAGAAAATCCAAGATTGAGCGCTCCAGCCACAATAGTGCCTATCGTGAAAAGAAAAAGTATATGTTCAAGCACATCAAAAAACCCGTGCCACTTCGTCATCGGGCGTTCACGAAACGCAAGCGGTTCCCCGAGACATCCTCCAAGAAAATAAAGGAGCTCCAGTACCGCAAGTCCTCCGAAAGGGTAGAGTACAAGCCAAACCCACAGTAGGCCTATGCCATGATACAGCGGATAAAACCACAGATGCGTGGTGAGGCCGAATTGGTCAATGTAATACGAAACACCGGCAAGAGCTATGTACAAGAGTAAAAAAAGCACTGGCTTTCGGTACGCAAGCCACAGTGAACTCTGGTACGTATAGTTGAGGAGTCCGAACGCAAGCCAAAAGAAGAGAACAAATCCGCCATACCAGAACGGAAATCCCTTGAATCCGGCGAACGCGAACGCGAGCCACAGTACGTTCGCGATAAGTATCGTGATGCGTGTATAGAGAAATCTTTGTTCTTTGGTGAGCCGCATACTGAAATTATAACGCAAGGAGTTCCTTTGAGATATGCCCCGTTAGATTGCTATTTCCCTTTTTTGTCAGCACGAGCGCGTCCTCTATACGGACTCCGCCGATATTCGGAATATAGACACCCGGTTCACAAGTAATCACTGCTCCCGCCGGAAGCTCTTCTCTTCCTCTGCCCCTCTTTAGAGGGGAAGTGCCGAGTCTGCGAGGCGAAGGGGTGCTCGTGGGCGAAATATGCGGCAACTCATGCACCTCCATCCCAATCCCGTGGCCCGTAGAATGTGTGAAATACTTCCCGAATCCTTTTTTTGTCAGATACTGTCTGCACACCGCATCAATCTCCGCTCCTGTTACTCCCGCCTTTGCTTTCTTGCGCCCGAGTTCCTGCGCCTCCCGTACCGCCTCATATATTTTTCTAAGTCGTGGAGACACTTTCCCCACCGCTAGTGTTCGCGTCATATCCGACACATACCCGTTATAGCGCGCTCCGAAATCAATCGTAACGAGTTCCCCGTTCCGTATTTTCTTGTCGGTTGGTCTTGCGTGAGGATGCGCTCCGTTTTTCCCCGATGCAACAATCGTCGGAAACGCGATACCATCCGCGCCTTCTTCAACCATCAAATCCTCCAGCCGTTTCGCGATTCCTTTCTCCGTCATCCCCGCGTGCAGTTCGGGAAGCAGTTTGGTAAACGCAAGGCAGGCAATCTCCGCGGCTTTCGCAAGTAGCCGTATCTCTTCTTTTTCCTTCACTATCCGAAGTTCTTGCAAAATATGCTTCCGCGAAATCAATTCTATCTCTTGCCTCCTCCCCTCTTTAGAGGAGAGGCTGGATGGGGTGTCTTCTTTCTTAACATATTCTTTTACCTCCTCCAACACACTATGCACCGTCACACTCCCGTCAAAAAGTATCCGACGTACTTTATGTTTCCTTATAATCTCCGATAAAATCTTCAGCGTCGGTTTCTGTGCTGAAGACGTAAAAATCTTAAATCCTTGTGCCTCTTTCCTCGTTTGCGCCGTGTATCGCCCATCAGTAATAAGAAAGCACGAACCTCCCTCCCCTCTGCCCCTCTTTAGAGGGGAAGTGCCGAGTCTGTGAGGCGAAGGGGTGCGAACTATCAAAACCACCGAGGAGCTCCCCGAAAACCCTGAAAGCCACCGTGTCGCCGGCTGTCCGCTCCCCTCTTCATTCCACACCAGAAGAGCATCGGCTTTTTCCTGTCGCAATAGCCTTTCTACTTTCCGAGTTCGAAACCGCTGCATGTGAACCATAGTCATATATCTGCTCAATATATGCAAATGTCCATTATCTTACCGGCCGGTAAGATAGTGGACATTGGGGACCATTCGATTACGGCCGCAGTGAAGTTCCTGATATACCACCTTCCATTCGAGTGCGCCGACGACGTATCAGCACCATTACCACAAAGACGGCATTTGCCGACGCGAGGGTAATGAGATAGAGGGTGGTCGTGAAGTGATATTCCGCAAGCGACGCTAGGGAGAGTAATTGTGCGACACCGCTTAAGGCGTACATAGACAAGGTCTCGGTAAGCGGCTCTTCGTACGCCTTTCGAAACGTCGGCATAAATGCGATCCAGTCAATGAGCGAAACAAGGATAATCGAGAGCAGTGCATCATGGAGGAAGAACCAAACGGACGTGGCAACCAAAGCCCCGATGAGACACACGGTATCGAAGGTTGTGATGTCTTTCGTGCCATAGCGAAGCGAGAGCAAAAACACGGATACGCAAAGGAGCGCGCCAATAAGGAGGTACGATGCGCCCGCGAGACCTGCTCCGCTTGCGAGCATCGCAAGCGCGCCAGTGACCTGCAGAATGGTCCACACCAGCCATGAGTAGCTGTGCGGAGTGTTTTTCAAACGGAAAATATCCCGTATGTACGGGACAAAGGAACCAATGCCGATGGCGACGGAAAGTGTGGAAAAAATTGTTTGTAGATTCATAGGGAAAAATATGAACTACTCCACCGGGAAGTGCGACAGAGTAGTTCAGTGTACTTCAAAGACCCAGAGAGGCGGGAAATTCCGGAGCACGAAGGCCACTTTTTGAATCGGCAATCCTCGGTACACTCGCTTCACGATCGGCGGTACATACGAGAAAAACCGATAGATAGTACCTCTGTTCGTATACTTTTTGATTGATGCGAGAAGTCCTTCGGTTACGCCGGGAATCAGCACGGGAAGTCCTGAAATAATCAGGTCAACCTTTCCTCCATGCTTCTGGATAAGTGTTTCCAAGTCCGCGACACTTGCGTGTTCCACCAGTACCCTATCGCCGAAGCGTTCGCGCAGGAGGTTGATGTACTTTTCCTCAATTTCAACCAAAATAATTTTGGTCCCGAGTACGCATTGCTTCAGCAATTCCGCCGTGAAGACTCCGGTACCAGGACCGAGCTCAAAAACAGTACGCACTCTTGAGAAATCAATATCGGCAAGCATAGCTCTCGCCGCGGAAGCAGAACTTGGTGTCACCGAAGCATTACGCATCGGGTGGCGCACATACTTCCACGCGAAGAGGAGAGTGTAGTTGATTTTTTTCCACATACTCTTTTTCCTTTTCCAACAGATATAGTACCACAATTAATGCGCCTCCCTTAGTGTGGCACTTTGTATTTTAGCACCAATCCACGGCCGTGGATTGGTGCTAAAAGATAAG
>CAYHOU010000062.1:0-5160 GCA_964358195.1 uncultured Candidatus Saccharibacteria bacterium
ATTCAAGCAACTCAGATGGATTCTGGATGTCAAGATTTTCATTTTCAACTTCTTTCTCTTTTCGCAAAGAAGAGGGTGAAAATCCTGGTAGTTGATTCAAGAAGCCAGCGTCTATCTTTGAAGGTTTGCGCTTCAATGCTTCTAACCCTAACTGTGAAATCTTAATGTAACCTCTCCTTGGGTGTTCTAGGAGATTGGCACGAGCGAGAAATGCCCGGGCAAAACGAATTCTATTCCGGAAGATGTTGTCATTCCCACTTGGGTATTGTTGCCTTCTTTCTTCCTCCGAGAGCTTAAAGTGGGACGCCAGTAAATCTGCGACTTCATTTACATGATGTTCCACTCTATCCTTAACCGAATTTAGTAAAGGAAGAAATATGTCTTGCTGGGTAGGAATACTCATGGTTTTAGTTTATCAGAGAATGTCATAAAAGGATTGTTCCGTAGTTACAAATTATCCATTTTAATCGCTAACCGCTTCCTCTAGTACCCCTGCAACTTTTTGGATTTCTCGTGCTGGCGGATTTTTTCGTGCGCCTTCGCCTCAATTTGGCGGATGCGTTCGCGCGTCACGCCGAACTTCTGTCCCACTTCTTCAAGTGTGTGGGTAATGCCGTCAAGAAGTCCGTGGCGGAGTTCCAAAATCTTGCGTTCTTTTTCCGAGAGGTCATTTAGAATTTCTTTTACTTGGTCGCCTAAAATGCGGCGAGAAGACTCTTGGTCGGGCGACAGTATTTTATCGTCATGTAAAAAGTCGCCGAGCGTGGATTTGCCGTCATCACCTTCATCACCCACCGGACTTTCAAGCGAAACCGTGTCCTGGTCAATTTTCTCTATCTGGTACACCTTTTCGGGGTCAATACCCATCTCCACACCGATTTCTTCCGGAAGCGGGTCGCGGCCGAGGTCTTGGGAAAGACGGCGCACCACTTGCTTGTATTTCGCGATTGTTTCCACCATATGCACCGGCACGCGGATGGTGCGCGATTGGTCGGCAAGCGCGCGGGTAATCGCCTGCCGAATCCACCACGTCGCGTAGGTTGAAAACTTGTATCCTTTGGTCCAGTCAAATTTATCCACAGCCTTAAAAAGACCGAGGTTCCCTTCCTGTATGAGGTCAAGGAGCGTGAGGTCGGGAGAACGACCAACGTATTTTTTCGCGATGGAAACCACCAAGCGAAGGTTCGCGCGGGCGAGCAGATTTTTCGCCTCCATATCCCCCGCCTGAATGCGCTTCGCGAGCTCCTTTTCGTCTTTGGCGTTAATCAGCGGATACTGTCCGATTTCCTTGAGATACATCTGGATAGAATCGTAGGACGCGTCGCTACTCTTCCCCAGATAGACGTTTTTCTTGCCGTGCGGTTCTGCCACTTCCTTTTCAAGCATTCCACCTCCTTCAAGCACATCAATACCCGCGGTCTGAAATTTCGCGTAGAGCTCGTCAAGGAACATAATGTCCTCTTCAATCGTCGGAAATTCTTTCAGAATATCGTTATAGGTGATGAAGCCCCGCTCCTTGCCTTTGGCAATGAGTTTATCGGCTTTCGCGTCACGCTCCTTCCCCTTAGCCATCTTCGGAGCCGCTGAAACAACCTTGCGCGACAAAGGGCGCTTCTTGGAGGTTTTGACAGCGGACGCCTTTTTCTTCTTGGCACTTTTAACTGATCTCTTCGCGGAGGCTTTTTTGGATTTAGACATGGCCGTAAGTATAGCTAAAAACAAGGGAAAGGCAACAAAAAAGCGGGCTCCGTTTCCAGAGCCCGCCCATTGGCCAATCGTTCGTACGTCTCCGAAGAAACATAGGTATCATCGGCCACAGGTAACGCCGGACAGCTTCGTGTACGTCTTGTAAGGACATAGAGGCTAACGTCCGGCAGAAGAGACAAAACCGACATCGTCTTGCGACTGCGGAAACATCGTCTCTCAAAAAGAGCTTGCGCGGACAGTTCTTCTGTCGTACCGAAGTACACATATGAGTTCGTCCGCGCAGAAAGAACATTCTAGCCTTCGTCCTCATGGAGAGAACAAGCAACCATCCGTCCCTCCTCACAATCCGTCTGTCATTCCCGTCCGCCTGAGGCGGGAATCCAGTTCATTCTGTGAGGAGGAGGCGAGACATCGGGCGCATCGTGTTTTCACACAGGGTTCCCCTCGTCTCGCCTTCGTGAACAGAACTCGTCTCGTGCAAAGGCACAGGCTGAATCTCGTCCACTCTGCTGACCAGGATGCTAATCGTCCCGCTAGACAGTGCAGTTTACGGCCAGCAAATTACAAAGAACAAAGGTAACGCTGAACAACACTTCTCGCGTCCCAGAGGGGGACATTGAACTCGTCGTCCAGCGTGAAAGACAATGAGTTTCGCGTCTTTCGATATGCGTTCTCTCGTCTTTCAAATTGTGTACCCCGCACTTTCAGAAAAGTGCGGGGTCGGCAGACATGTAAGTGTTCGTCTGTTGCGACACCGGTTTATTCGTCCGCCGTGGGGACACCTACTCACTCGTCTGTTTCAAGACACACGCCTCTGCGTCCCCTTTTTCAGATTTCTCGCACCTCCACACATTCTTCCCCTCTATAGAGGTGAAGAGGCTGAAAGCCAAAACCTGAAAAAGAGGGGCGAGACAAATGCAACTTCGCGCATATACACAATGTATCATTTGTCTCGCCTTTATACTGTGACACGGATTTCATCGTCCTTGAAAGGACACGCCCAGAGTCGTTAGCACATCTACCAAAGAACCGCCCGAACCCTGCCGAAACAGGGTTCGGTGTGTCGGTCACGGCTTCACTCGTTCTTTCAGAACACTGCTCCGCTCGACCGACAAAATCCTACTTCACTTCCGATGTTTCCACACCGACTTTTGCACTTTCCCGCTCAAGTTGCCACCACGCGGTGAAGAGCCATTCCACGAAACGGGTGAGGCACCGCCAGATGGCCATTTTGTGGATGTGTCCATCCGTATAGCACCAGACCAGCTTCTTTTTGCCATCCACCGTTCTTTCCACCTGCACTTTCACGGGATGCTTCTCGCGAAGACGTTGTTTGCATAGGATGAGGTAGTCCCCCCACTTCGTACCCGCCCTTGCCTGCCGGTTGAACTGGTCGGCGAGTAAGTAGAGCGCCTGCCGCGCATCCGGATGCCAATTGCAGGTCTCCCCACCTCGCGAGCGGGCAAACCTGCCGTCTTTGAGAACGTGCACACTGCAAAACGCCTTGAGCTTTGCCGCCGTGCTAAACCGCCGAATGTCCTGAATGGCGCAGATGAGGCGGGTCGCAATCATGGGACCAAGACCTTTCACCTCCTCGTGAAGCAGTTGATAGATAGGAAGTTGTTCCACCGCCTTCGTGAGCTTTTTGACTGCGAGCGCTTCCTCCTCCTCAAGAGCGAGCAGAATACGGTCACTCGCTTTGCGTTCATCCGCCATCTTCGTGATGGACCCTTCGGGGTATTTCCCTTCGGGGTTGCAGAAGATTTCTCCCGTCAAACGTTGAAGTAGGCGCTGTTCACAGGCGATGCGGGCCTTCATTGCATCGGTGCGGACTTTGAGAAGTTCGCGCACCGCAATTTGCCCGCGTTCGCGCAGGTACACGGCGTAGAAGAGCAATCGCTCATTCTCCACCAGTCCCGCGAGAAGCGTTGCGTCTTCGGTAGTATCGTCTGACCCACGCTTGCCTTTTAGGGCATGCGGTGGAATCCGATACACCTGCGCGCCAATTTCTTCACCATGACGCGCGAGCGCGTAGGCGAAATAATCGCCGGAACCGCCGAGCATCGTGCCGACCACGTCGTTGCCTATGAATCCGTCGTAGAGAGAGGGAACGCGTTTCGGTTTATTTTCCTCGCCGCGCTCAATATGAATATGGTGTTCGGGGAATCCTGAAAGGTCCTCGCCCTCCACCACATCGCGCCACTTCACCGGAAGCCGCCCGAGCAGGAAATCCAACTCCGCCTGTTCGTCTTCCAGCTTGAGGATATGGCACTTGCCATTTTCCGTGATGGCGACCTCGGTCGGATGCGCATCGCCGTTTTTCGTCTGCTTGATTCTGTGCCGAACACCCAGATATCGGTTCGTTTTAGTATTCATACCGCACTGCTTTCTGCGTTTCAGTCCCGCCGGACATAGGGTTTGTGAGTCCTTCGCGCTTTAAGGTGCGAAAGACTCTAGTTGTGAAGAACGTACGCGGACAACAACAGTTTCGTGCATAAGCACAAGCTTTCATTCGTCCGCGTAGAAGGAACATTTCTCCCGTCGTCAAACGACAAGTATCAAATCGTTCCTCCTCACAATCCGGCTGTCTTTCCCGTCCGCCTAAGGTGGAGGAATCCAGTTCATTCTGTGAGGAAGAGGCGAGACAAGAGACCAGTCGTGAACATCACAACTTCATGCTCGTCTCGCCTGACGGTTACAAGCCGTATCTCGCGCGATATGCGCACTCCAAACGTCGTAACCGAAAGTCCGGGCGGACACCCGTTGATTCGCGCGAAGCGCAATCATGGTATCGTCCGCCCTGCCAGCCAAATACCTTTTCATCAGCGGACACGCTAAGTCTCGGCCGGCAAATCTCAAAGAACTACTCCTTTCTGTCATTCCCTTGGAAAAGGGAATCCAGAGTACACGGAAGAAATCTGGATCCCCGCATCCGCGAGGATGACAGAGGAAAGAAATCTCCGGACAAAACTTTGGTCGTCTTTTAGGACAGCTCCCATTTCGTCCGGCTTACCCCGCACTTTTTCGGAAAAGTGCGGGGCGTGAGAGACATTTCAATTATCGTCCTTAGACAAACTCGGGATCGTCTCTCAAATTACTTACCCGTTCAAAACACTCGCTGTTTTGTCCGGGTGAAATTGTGCGGCGGACATCCTTAGAATCGTACTCGCGCACAATCGTCAACTCGTCCGCCGCGGGGGACACTCACTCAAGCGTCTTTTTCAAGACAAGCTCACCTGCGTCCCGAAAGAGCACCGTAACACAAATGTGCAGGAAAAGCAAGGCCGCTTGTCCTCTTAACTTTTTCTGTCTGTCATTCCTATAACCGATATGGCCGACACGCAAAGTACTTGTCTGGATTCCCCTTTTCAGGGGAATGACAGAAAAAAAGAGAGGTCTATTGCACAGTGAATCTCGCCGATTTGAGTCCGGCCAATTTTTGCGTCAGTTCTT
>CAYHOU010000063.1:0-5119 GCA_964358195.1 uncultured Candidatus Saccharibacteria bacterium
CGAGGCGAAGCTTAAAGAATACGCGCAATCAATTATTGAGAAAAAGCAAAAGCAACAGCGCAAGCTCCTTCGCGTCAGCGGCCGGCGCGCGGTTATCTACTTGCTTCTGACCAAAATACTGCTCGGCGTCGCACTTGAGTGGCCGTATGAGCAATTTATTCTAAAGGAAAGCAATTATGTGGCGCTCGGGACAAACGCGCTTTTCCATCCGATACTGCTCCTCATTATGGTTACGTTTGTCAAAAAGGAAAGCCGTGGCGTAGAGCGGGTCACTGAGGGCGTAACCGCGGTCGTGCACGGCAAGGATATGAAGCAGATGTTTATTAAGCCGCCGTCCAGCGCCACCACGTTCTTTTTCGTACTATGCTTCTATCTCTTCCTTTTCGCCGCGTCATTCGGCGCCATTCTGTGGGGACTTATCGTTCTCGGTTTCAACGCGGTGAGCATTCTACTGTTCTTCGTCTTTCTCACGCTGGTTTCCTACTTTGGACTCCGCATTCGCGGAAGCGCGAAGCGATGGGAGCCGGTCAGCGAGAAAAAGGGTACCCTCGGACTTATCTGGAATCTCTTTGTGTTTCCCATCGTCAGCACCGGACGCTGGTTCAGCGCGCGTTTCTCATCTATCAACGTCTTCGTCTTTCTCTTAGACTTTCTCGTTGAAGTTCCGTTCAAAGCGTTTCTCGGTATTTTTGACGCTTCACTCTCGTTCATCAAGGAGCATCGGGTGGATACCTACTGACCGCGAAGACGCGGAATTTCTAATATCTAATATCTAATATCTAATTTCTAATGGGACTTCCGACAAAAGAGGGGGCTCGAAAACTGCTTGAAGATCACGTGAAAGATGAGTATCAACGCTATCACGCCAAGATGGTGGCTACGGCGATGGAGGGGTACGCCAAAGAGTTTTGGGAAGACTCCAATTTGTGGTATCTCACGGGACTTCTGCATGATATTGATTTTGAAAAACATCCGGACAAGCATCCGGCAGAATCGCTGAAGTGGTTTAAGGAATGGGGGTATCCCAATGAGCTAATCCACGCGGTGGAAGCGCACGCGTACGGCTACAACGGGTTTACAACCCTACCCGAAGGGAAACTTGCCGGAGCACTGATGGCCTGTGATGAAATTAGCGGAATCTTTTTCGCCTATCGGAAAGTGAATCCTGTTCCGTACGGACAGATGAAGGTGGGCTCCATCGTTAAACGCCTCAAAGAAAAAGCTTTCGTTGCCAAAATTGAACGCGAAACCATCTATCGCGGATGTGAAGCCCTCGGTGTTTCGCTAGAGAAGCATATTGGAAACCTTATCAAATTCTTTTCTACGTTATCCTAAAGGTATGAAAAAATTAGGTACTGAGTGACTATGATTACGCTTGAACGTGCAACAGAAGTCGATATTCCTGCACTCCTTGAAATCGAGGGAAAGCTTGATAATGTGCGAACATATTCGCCGATGCTTGACAGATACGGATGGGCAGAGGAGTTCGGAAAATGTGAGGTGTATCTTATCAAGAAAAATGGGACGGTCGTAGGTAATACTTCCTACTCGCGGGATGGGGATAAAGCGTATGTAAGCGGTCTCGCTATTACGCCAGAGTTTCAGCATCAGGGAATTGGAAAGGATGTCCTATGTCAAATACTTGAAAAGTTAAAAGATGTGCCATACATCTGGCTGGTGACGCATCCTGAAAATAAAGCATCGCTCAAACTCTATAATTCTTTCGGATTTTTGGTGGAATCCAGAAAGGAAAATTATTTCGGCGATGGTGAACCACGCCTCGTTCTTTCACGAAAAAAGTAAGAACAGCTTTCTATTTCCGTCAAAATACGCTATTCTGTGGCCTTATGGCCAAAAGCGACACGGTACTTAGTTTTGATAACGTTACGTTTGAATACGGACCGAACAACCCCATCCTCTCGGATGTGGATTTTTCAGTGCGCAGAGGAATTAAAGTAACTTTGATGGGACAGAACGGGGCGGGGAAGAGCACTATTTTTCAACTGATTACCGGAGAACTTGCTCCCGAATCGGGGAAAGTAAACATTACCAACGGTGCGACTATTGCTACCGCGAGACAAGTGATTCCGCGTGACCAGCTTGATCTTACGGTGCGTGGATTTTTCCAGAAGTGCTTTACGGAAAAGAAGTACGACATAGACCCGCGCATCGACAAGGTGCTTGAGGTAGTAAACCTCAAGGGCCACGAGAAAGTCCACGATCGGATAATCAAATCTTTTTCCGGCGGCCAACAGGCGCGCCTTCTTTTGGCATCCGCGCTTATTCAGGAACCTGACCTGCTTCTCTTGGACGAGCCGACGAACAATTTGGATAAGGCGGGAATCTCGCATCTCACCACCTTTCTCAAGGAATACAAAAAGACCTGCATCGTTATCTCGCACGACTCGAATTTCCTGAACTCATTCACGCACGGCGTCTTGTATTTGGATATTTTCACGCACAAGGTAGAGCAATATGTAGGTGACTATTTCGACGTGGTGCGAGAGATTTCCGCCCGGCTTGAGAAGGAGAATCGGAAAAACGCGCAACTTGCAAAGCTGATACAGGCGAAAAAAGATCAAGCCAACGTATTCGCGAACAAAGGCGGGCAGATGCGCGTGGTCGCGAAGCGCATGCGCGAGAAAGCGGAAGACCTTGAGGAAGAAATAGTGGACGTTCGGAAAGAGGATAAAACCATTCGTCCATTTACCATTCCGTCACAGCAGGAACTTGTCGGGGAGATTTTGCACCTAGATTCCGTTAGGGTCCTCCAACATAAAAAGACAGGTATAAAGCCCGTGGAGCGAAAGGTCAACATATCGCTCAAAAAGAACAACCATTTGCTTCTTACGGGGCGAAATGGCATCGGCAAGTCAACACTGCTTGAGGCAATTGCTCGCGGGAAGGCGGTTGGCACGAGAGTAGCCGAGGGCGTGAAAATCGGATACTACCGTCAGAACTTCTCGATGCTCAATTTTGAGGATACCGTTCATGACTCACTTTCGGCGGTGATGAATCGGCAGACAGAAGAGCATCTTCGTTCTGTTGCTGCCGGGTTTCTTATTACAGGCGACATTATGTACAATCGAATCAAGAGCCTGTCGGAAGGGCAAAAGGGGCTGGTCGCCTTCGCACGACTGGTGCTTGAAAAGCCGGGACTTCTCATTCTTGACGAGCCGACGAACCACATCAACTTCAGACACCTTCCCATCATCGCGGAGGCGCTGAATAGGTATGAGGGAGCTATGATTCTCGTTTCCCACGTTCCCGAATTCGTCGCCAAAATCCGCATTGATGAGGTGCTTGATTTGGAGAAGTAACCCTCGGTATATTTTAGGCAACATCAGATGTTGACTGGCTTAGCAATCGCAGACACGTGTCTGCTATTGCTAAATTTTGCTCGCTGCTGCAACTAAACATCTCTAACAACGGTCGTGCAATCCCAATTTAGCAAAGATGGCACGACCGTGCCATCTTTGCTAAATTCATTCATCTTATTTTTGCAGACTCTTCAGGACTTTGAGATACATCCCCTCGACGATTCTCTCCTGTGCCTTACCTGAACGGGCGTAGTGGTCGAGGCCAGGGGCGGCATTTACTTCGAGCACCCAGAACTTTTTTGGCTTTTCCTCGAGAGTCCCGTCCACCATAAGGTCAACGCCGCAGATGCGGAGGCCCATGTCTTTGGTGAGCCTTATCGCGAACTTTTTGAATTCGGGATGCAACTTCTTCACTTCAACAGCATCTCCGCCAGTAGAAAGATTGGCGTTATCCAATAGAAATATTTTTTCTCCCTTCTTCAAAACCGAGTGCATCGAAAGACCCTGATGCCGGAGTTTCAGACGGATGCGCGGGTCATCGAGCCGGAGCTGTGTGTCGCGGCTTGAAGCGACAAATTCACGCTGCTTTCCTTTGAGGAGTGAAAGAATGGAAGAGCGGCCGTCGCCGATGACATTGAGGGGAATACGTTCGTAGGCAGAGATGACTTCATTGTCGAGTACGACTATCCGGTAATCCCGGCCGATCACCTGCTTCTGGACCAGTGCTACGCGGTCGCGTCTAAAAATAGCTTTAAGTCCTTTGAAAAATTCTTTTTTTGAATGCACAAGCTGAACATTGCCGCCTTGACTGCCGCTATTTGGCTTTATGATGAGTGGAAAGCCGAGCTTTCGCGCAAAGCGAAAGGCAGCTTGCTTGTTTCTAGGAGAACCTATCATCTTTGCCCAGTCATCAGAAAGGAACGCCTCTCCGCGAATAGTAGGGTAGCCCATCCGCTTCATAAAGAAGTTCGCGTAATCCTTGTCTTGGGCGATACTGGACGCGCCAAGCGGATTAAGGTCCGAACTTGAGTATCTGAAGTAGCGTCTCTTTCCGTTCCTAAAGGTGACCTGTCCGACTATCTTCCAATTAGGCTCCATAACCACCTTCGCCCCGATGCGCGGGGCGATCTTCTGGAAAATAGTGCCGAGGATAGGTTGGATTTTCCGCTTTTTCATGTACCAGTAGGATAGTCGAAACTCGAAAAAAAGTATATATTGGCCATATGCGAGAACTTATGAAAGCCGATATTTTCTTCTTTGTCACCACGATTGTGGTGATACTGGTGAGCATTGGAGTCATCGTGGCGCTCTACTACATCGTCCGAATACTTCGAAATGTACATGACGTGACGGAGCGGGTAGATGAAGGAACAAAGGCACTCGGGGAAGATCTCTCTGCCGTACGGACAACCCTCAAGTCGCAGGGGTTCGCGTGGAAGCACGTCCTCGCATTTTTGGGCAAGCACGCGCGCTGGTTTCCGGGAAAGCCACGTCCTTCACGACGCAGTTCAGGCAAGGAAGAAAAAATCGGCGGCGTATAGTCTTAAGTATATGCGGACCGTACAGGACATTTATACAGCGTATAAGATTATGCCGGCGCTTCAGGCGCACCAGCTTCGCGTCGCTGCGGTAGCCGATTTTCTGTGCTCGCACCTAAAGCATCCTGTGAATAGGGAGGAGGTAGTCCTCACCTGTCTTTTTCATGACATGGGAAATATCATCAAGTCTGACTTTAGCAGCCTACCAGAGCTTTGGGAACCGGAGGGGCAGACGTATTGGGAGAACGTGAAGGCTGATTT
>CAYHOU010000064.1:0-3765 GCA_964358195.1 uncultured Candidatus Saccharibacteria bacterium
GTTTATTCAAAAGAGGAAAATGAAACCGGTTCCGCAAACGAAATTTGAAGTGGGCGCGCGCGACTATCAAGTGGACTTTGCAGATGTAAAAGGCCAGAGAACAGCAAAGCGCGGACTTGAAATTGCCGCGGCGGGAGGACACAATATCGCAATGTGGGGACCTCCCGGGACAGGAAAAACCCTTCTCGCCAAAGCCTTTATTTCCATACTGCCCCCGCTGGATATTGAACAAGCGCTAGAAGTAACGGGGATTCATTCGGTTGCGGGAGCACTCCAAGAACCCTTGATTACCCATCCTCCGCTTCGCGCACCACACCATACCGCTTCGTATATCGCGCTTGTGGGTGGTGGTTCCATTCCCAAACCAGGAGAAATCACGCTCGCGCACCGAGGCGTCCTCTTTCTGGATGAATTCCCCGAATTTGAACGCCGTGTGATTGACGCGCTTCGCCAACCGCTTGAAGACCGAGTCGTATCCGTCGCTCGCGTGAAGGGTTCGGCACAGTTTCCCGCGCATTTTACGCTCATAACCGCGATGAACCCGTGCCCGTGCGGAAACAATGGGGTGAGAGGGAAGGTGTGCAGTTGCGGACAGCACCAGATTGACCGCTACAAACGGAAAATCTCCGGTCCGATTGTGGACCGTATTGATTTGTGGACCGAAGTATCGGTTGTGGAACACGAAAAGCTCACTGAAGGGCGCGGTACTGAAGAGACCAGTGAACAGGTGCGGAGCAGGGTCGCGAAAGCAAGAGTAAAAGCGGAAGAACGGTATAAGAAATTAAAACTGCCGTTCAAGACCAACAGCGACGTTGGTCCGCGTGATATCGCCACCGCGATTCCACTCTCGGATGAAGTAAAACAGGCACTCAACCTCTCCGCGAAAAAACACGACCTCTCCGCCCGTTCCTATCACAGGCTCATAAAGCTCGCCCGTACCGTCGCCGACCTTGAAGGACATGACGATGTCACGACGAATGACCTTTTGGAGGCATTGCAGTATAGGCCGAAGCAACTGACAAATTAGGCACTCATAATTTGTCACCCTCGCGAAAGCGGGGGTCCAGAAAGTCAACTACCATCGCCAGAGGCGGTGGCTTTGAGGAGTCAAGCTGGATTCCCATTTCCATGGGAATGACAGAGAAAAGAAGCTGGTACTAAACGTGATGCGCTAGTTGCTGCTTTTTACCATCTGCGGAAATGGGAGTATGCTAGTTACAAAACAACAGCTCACAATCAACAAAGGAGTGTCGGTGAAAAACCAAAAAATTGAAATCCGAATCGGGGTGTGTGGAAAGATGAAAGGGGAGCTTGCGGGGAAACTCGGTCTTGGGGACGAACGTTTCTCCGTTACTACAATTGGTCTCCCAGAAAAGAAACCCGCGGCGAGAATTTCAGCGACAAAACAGTTCTGCCATTTCCTTATCTTTCTCGGGAAGCGCGGGGTAACAATCGCGCGACTGGACTATACCCCCTCGCGAAAACGCGGGAAAAAGGATGGTCGGGTTGATGAAACCCTCATCCGACGAAACGGGCGACATAACGGCGAAATGTCGGCACACGCGGTCCGAGACACCATCGGCTTTATGCTGAAAAACCTTGGGCGGGCGGGCAGAGCAAGTTGGCTTGGCAGAGTTGGATGAACAAAGAGAGTCCCTGGGATGAGGTCTGCGCCGGCACAGACCTCAATTTTTTGTACGAAAAACCCGCGTCTCCGCGGTTTCTTTTCCGTTTCAGTTCCGTGTTCTTCTTTCCCGCCTGCGCAAAGGCTTCGGCGGGCAGGCGTGTCGCTTCCGTGGTTTTAGAAAGGATTCTTCGCCCCACGAACTTCAAAGTGAAGGTGTGTGCCGGTGGAACGTCCCGTGGAACCCATATAGCCGATGATTTCACCGCGAACGACGCTCTTCCCAACGCCTACCGCAAGTGCGGAGAGATGGCTGTAAAGCGTTTGCGTACCGTTTGGATGATTGATGACGATATAGTTGCCGTATCCTCCATTCCATCCAGAACTTCTTGCGATAATGACGTCGCCGGACGCCGCCGCAAGAATGGGAGCGCCCTTATAGCTTGCAATGTCAACACCGTTGTAGCCGTGAAGCCCTTGTGTTTTCCGTCCACCGATAACGGGGCGTAAGTAATACCCTTCGTAACTCGGCCCGCCGGCGCCGCGAAGCGTTGCGGGGCGTCCTACGATATTGGAAGGGGGAGGGGTGATTTCACCGTCAGGTACAATCACAACGTCGCCCACGTCAAGTTTGGCACTTTCACTAAGATGATTGTATTGAGCAATTTCAGTAATATCCGCTTTATATTTTTTGGCGATGCTTTGCAAGGTGTCTCCCCTTACTACGGTGTGCCGTACGCCAGAAATCGGTAAAATAATAAGGGTCTCACCCTGTCGGATGAGTCCCTTTGAAATGTCGTTCGCCCATGCAATTGTGTTGGTGGTGACACCAAACATTTTGGCAATACCGGAGAGCGTGTCCCCTTCACGAACGATATACAAACTGATGGCGGAACTCTGATTTTCCTCAATATCGGCAAGTGTCCCTTCGGGTCCGGCCTCTGAAAGGAGCGCGACGCCTCCGACAACGGTGATATCTCCGCCGCCTTTAGCCGGATTTGGGTCCGGATTAAGTGCTGGCGCGAGAAGACCGACATTCTGAGAGTTAATGGGGGAGAAAGTGACTTCTGCTTCAACTTCTCTCGCGAAGAGGCTTTCAACGAACGAAAGTACGCCGGCATGGGCGAAGAAAGGCGTTAGCACAACGGAACAAACAAAAAGGCACGCTACTACAGAGCTTATGTAGTGAGCCGGGGCGCTTGGAACCGGAGAAGAAGGGTGGGCGCGTAGCACGTGTCCGCCATTTTGGCGGAATGAATTGTGAGGGAGTGTCGCTATAAAAGAAAGGCCGAAAGGAGAACTCTTCTGAAACCAACCGTGCTATCAAAAACGCGAAAACCCTACGAGCGGTTACATGGGTTTCCGAAAGTGTGATATGCGCACAGATTAGATTGCTTAAAAGCTCTGCTCTCGGTAGTCGCTCTTGCCGTGCCTTCCGTTAAAAACGGCCTTCCGAGGCCATTTTTTTCAATCGCCCAGTCTTCCAGGA
This sequence comes from uncultured Candidatus Saccharibacteria bacterium, assembly GCA_964358195.1. Classification (GTDB taxonomy): domain Bacteria; phylum Patescibacteriota; class Minisyncoccia; order Phycocordibacterales; family UBA10002; genus UBA10002. The sequence goes on from CAYHOU010000064.1 coordinate 3,114, forward strand.
CTCTTATACTATAGGCGAATGGGGAGGCAATGTCAAAGGACAATGGGTGACCTGTGGATAGCCGCCAAAAATCAAGGAGCGTCTGCGCGACTATGATTTTTGAGCGCCCCCGCGCAGGCGGGGGTCCAGTCTGGATTCCCGCCTACGCGGGAATGACAAAGAAATCGTGCTTCAGATTTTTCTTTCTGTTATAGTGGTGCAATTATGGACTACCTCCTTGGACTCAACGCGCGACAACGAGAGGCCGTGGAACACACCGAGGGACCTCTTCTTATCGTCGCCGGAGCGGGAGCGGGTAAGACGCGGGTAATCACACACCGCATTCTCCACCTCATCAAGCAAGGAGTAGCGCCTGAATCAATTCTTGCCATTACCTTTACCAACAAAGCGGCAAAGGAGATGCGCGAAAGAGTGCACACCCTCATTACAAAGGACCGCTCCCTTTCTCCTGACATCGGACGAAGCCCCGGTAGTAGAGCAGAGCTCACTACGGGGCACGGCCGCTATCAGTTAAGAACTGATAGCGTGCCGTGGCTCGGCACCTTCCACTCGCTTGGCGTGCATATTTTGCGGGAAAACAGCCAGCGCCTTGGTTTGTCAAAACGTTTTACCATTTTTGACCGTAGTGATTCCATAAGCGCGCTGAAGGAGG
>CAYHOU010000064.1:3865-5116 GCA_964358195.1 uncultured Candidatus Saccharibacteria bacterium
GTGCGCTTTTTTGAGCGAAAAGAGGTGAAGGATGTCCTTGCGTATGTCCGTGCCGCCCACCTAACTTTTGAGGAACAAAAGTTGGGCGGGCAGGCCCAAACTTTTATGGAAGGGCTCTCGGATATACGGAGAATAATCAATGTGCCTCCGCGCGGCATCGGCAAAGTAACGCTTCTCAAAATCTTCGCGGGAAAAGAAAAAGAACTCCCGCCCTCTATGCGTGAGAGGCTACTCGCTTTCAAGAAACTTCTTTCGGACTTTAGGCAAAAACTTTCAACTTCTCCTCTTTCGGAGGCCATTAAATGGATCGTGAGCGCGAGCGGGCTTGAGGCGGAACTCAAAAAGGGAGGTTCGGAGGATGAAGAACATCTGGAAAATATCAAAGAGTTGGTAACATTCGCGACACGGTACGACTCCATAGGTAGCGCATCCTCTTCTTCTGTCATTCCCGCGGCGACAGTAGTCGCAGACTATGCGGGAATCCAGAGTGATGTCCGGGCAGAACTGGATTCCCGCTTCCGCGAGAATGACAACCCGAGAATAGAAATGGTGGACAGGTTCCTTTCCGATGTCGCGCTTCAGAGCGACCAAGACGAATTGGAAGAGGAAAAACCGGCGGTGCGTCTTATGACCGTGCACGCGTCAAAAGGACTTGAATTCGCTTTTGTCTTTATTTCCGGCCTTGAGGAAGGGCTGTTCCCCCATGAACGCACGGGAGAAACGCTTGATGAGGGCGCGGCTGAAGAAGAGCGTCGGCTGTTTTATGTCGCAGTCACCAGAGCGAAGAAAAAAGTCTTCCTCTCGTACGCGGGCGTCCGCACCATCTTCGGCTCACGGCAGGTAACTGTCCCCTCGGAATTTATCTTTGACATTGACGAGGAATTTCTGCAGGCTGAAAACTATATGGAAGGGGGAGGGAAAATAATCTTCTTTGACTAAGAAGTCAAAGAAGATTTAATATCGAATTTCGAATACCTAATATCTAAAAATACCGAATACTTAATAGAAAAATTGTTTTCATCTGCTTCCCCTTTTCTCCTCGTTTTTCGATATTCGAAATTAGGTATTCGATATTTGCAAACTCAAACTGATCCGCCTAACGTATGAAAGATAATCAAAACATTAAAACGTCGAACATGTGGGCAAAGAAGTCATTGGGCCAACATTTTCTCCGCTCCCAAGCCGCGCTCGCAAAAATTGTGGAAGCCGCGAAGCTTTTGCCTGCGGATACCGTGCTTGAGGTGGGGCCGG
>CAYHOU010000065.1:0-4948 GCA_964358195.1 uncultured Candidatus Saccharibacteria bacterium
GGAAAGCATGCCTCTGAGTTCCGCGTGGATGCGAAAACGATATCCGCTGCACTATTTACTGGTGAATATACTGAATGAAGATAAGAACCTTGCACCCCCGCAAAAACTCCGCTAGTAAACGCACTTTTAGAAGCACTACTATACTACAGAGTATGGTAGTACTTTTGGGAATACAAAATAGGGAAAGAGAAAGATAAGAAGGATTTTTAGAGCTTCTTCGGCTGATAGTTTGCCTGCGCGGTTTCAAGGTACTTTAAAAGCGCGTCGCGCGTGAGGAGGCCGCGTTGCGCGCCGATTCCTTGGACCACATAGGCGGAGTTAATGGGCGCCCAGCGAAGCGCTTCCTGTACGGGTTTGCCGAGAATAATCGCGGTAGTGAAGGTGGAGGCGAACGCATCGCCCGCACCCGTACGGTTGAGCGGCGGTTTCGGGTCGGGGTAAATGGGCATAAACCAGTACTCATTCATATGTCCGTCGTAGGCGTACGCACCTTTCGGTCCGTCGGTGATGACAACGACCTTCGGGCCGAGCGCATTAATGTCGGTGAGAAGCTTTTCGAGGTCGGTTTCATTCGTTCTGAAAATACGTTGTGATTCTTCCACATTGCAGAAAAAAAGGCTTGACCGTTCGTAGAGTTTCCGCAGTTTTTCTTTACCCAATTTAATCTGAAATGTGCCGGGCTGGAATACAAGTTGGACTTCTGGATGTTTTTCAAGATACTCAATCAGTTCGTAATGATACTGTTCCGAATTTCCCCCGAGTGAAGAAAGGTAGAGCCATTTGGGTGCCGGTTCTATCGTCGGCAGTTTGTAGTCGTATTTTTCGTGTTTGACCAAAATAGTGCGGTCGGCCTCATACCACAACACATAGTGGTAGTTCGTTTTCGCGTCCTCATGGACGCCTACGAGACTCGTATCCACGTTTTCTTTTTTAAGCACCTCCACGCATTCACTGCCATTTTCATCACCGCCGACATTAGTAACGAGGCCGGAAGAGAGGCCAAGACGCGCCGCGGAAACGGCGGCATTTGAAGAATTACCGACCGCGCGGATAACCTCTACGAAGTCGTATGGGATTTTGTCACCGAAGCGCATGCACAGTTCGCGCTCCTTTTTCGGGTTATCGGTTTCAATCCACGCGTCCGAGAGCCGTATAAATGCATCGGTTGTAATATCGCCTATGGCGAGGAAATCAAGAGGTGTATTCATACTGGTATTATACAGCTAACCATAACAGTATGGTATCATAATTCATACTTCTTAATTCACTATTCTATGGCTACGATATATATCACCCGTAGAATTCCCGATGTTGGGATTTCTAGCTTGCGGGAAAAGGGATTTGCGCTGGATATTTCCTCAAAAGACCGTCCGCTTTCCAAACGTGAACTTGTAAAAGCGCTCCGGAAAAAACCGTATGACGGCGTACTCTGTCTCCTCACCGACACGATTGACGGCGAAGTGTTTGATGCCGTGCCTAGCGCGAAGATTTTCGCGAACTATGCCGTCGGCACGAACAATATCAATTTGGAGGAAGCGAAAAAGCGGAGGATTACCATCACCAACACACCGGGGGCGCTGACCGAGGCGGTGGCGGAACACACGCTTGCCCTTATGTTCGCGGTTGTGAAGCGGGTGGTGGAAGGTGATACATTCCTCCGAAAAGGAAAATACAAAGGCTGGGGGCCAGAGCTTTTCCTAGGCGAAGAACTGCAAGGGAAGACACTTGGTATTTTAGGCGCGGGTCGCATCGGAGGACGGGTCGCGGAGGTTGCTTCCAAGGGGTTGGGAATGTCGGTCATCTACTACGATATTAAAAAGAGCGAAGAGTTTGAAAAAGCGACCGGCGCGACATTTTTCGCTACATCCGAAGAAGTTCTCAAAGAAGCGGATATTGTTTCTATTCACGTACCGCTCCTCCCGACAACCATGCATCTTATCAACGCGGAACGCCTACGGTTTATGAAAAAGACCGCCTATCTTATCAACACCTCGCGAGGGCCGGTCATAGACGAAGACGCACTCGTTTCGGCGCTCAGAACGGGCGTTATCCGCGGTGCGGCGCTCGACGTATTTGAACACGAACCGAAGCTCGCGAAAGGGCTCGCCAAACTTCCAAATGTCGTGATGACTCCTCACACCGCATCCGCTACCAAATCCGCGCGGGACGGTATGGCCAAACTGGCGGCCGAGAATTTGATTGTGTTTTTTGAGGGGAAGACACCACCAAACACGGTGAATTAGTCGTTTGCCTTTCTTGTCTAGTTCTGATATAAAAAGGGTGAACGAGGTATCGTCTGCATCGATCTGCTAATCGGACCCTTCCGAAATCGGTGCCAGTGTCTCACCACTGCATGACGAACTCTGTTCGGTCCTAGCGGTTCCGAAAGGTTCCGCTAGTTTTTTAGAAACCACCATTGCATTTTCCGACTATTTTTGGTATCGTCTTGTCCTAACCTAACAGCTAAAAGCTATTAGCTATAAGCTGTATTTTTATGGCATTCGCGCTAAAGTACGAAAAAAGAGACATGAAACTAGCTCCCAATACCTTACGGAACGCGGGGAAGATTCCCGCGGTGTTTTATGGCCGCAAACAAGTTTCCACCTCCATTACGCTTTCCACGAAAGAATTTGAAAAAGTCTGGAAAAAAGCGGGCGAGACTTCGGTGGTGAACCTCCAGTCCGGTGATGAAGAAGTGCAAGCGCTGATTAAAGATGTTGACCGCCATCCGGTGTTCGGCACTCCCCGTCACGCCGACTTTTACGTGTTTGAAAAAGGGCAGAAACTCAAGATTAAAATCCCTATCGTCTTTACCGGCGTTTCGCCGGCCGTGAAAGACCTCGGTGCCGTACTCGTGAAGGTTATACACGACCTTGAAATTGAAGCCGAGCCCAAGAATCTCCCGCAGAAATTGGAAGTGGATATTTCTCCACTCGCGGCTTTCGGAGACAACGTCACCGCGAAAGCAATCAAGCTTCCCGAAGGAGTCACGCTCGTTATATCTCCCGATGATATCGTCGCGTCCGTGTATGAACCGAAAGAAGAAGTTATTGAAGAAGTTCCGGTTGACCTCTCCACCATTGAAGTGATGAAGAAAGGCAAGGAAGAAGTGCCGGGTGCGGAAGGCGCCCCTGCTTCGCCGGAGGCTTCGCAGGACAAGGGTGCTCCGAAGAAGGAGGAGAAAAAACCCGAAAAGAAGTGACCCGACTCTCTGTCGGGTCATCCCGTACTTGATACGGGATCCAATCTTGCAACAAAATATCAGGCAGTAAAAGACGGGAGTACCCCGTCTTTTGTGTTATATTTATAGATACACGCATGCTCAAAAAGACGTATCAACTGTGTATAACGCTCGCGGTACTCATGCTCGTGCCGTTTGTTACTTTCGCGCAAAACGTGGAAGAACGGCGCGTCGCGCTTCTGAAGGAACTCGCGGCCGTTGAAGCGCACATCGCGGACCAGCAGAAAATTCTTGATGCTCGCGCGCGCGAATCGGTTTCGCTGGAACGTGACGTCGCGATTCTGAACGCCACGATTGAAAAGGCGAAACTCTCCATCAAAGCGCGCAGTCTGGAGATTGAACGGCTAAGTAAAGAGTCGGGAGAAAAACAAGTGGTGATTCTGAAACTTTCCGAAAAGATTGACCGCGAGAAAGAATCGCTCGCGGAACTTATCCGCAAGACCGAAAAAACCGATTCCTTTTCACTCCCCGAAATCATGCTCGGCGGAAAGAATCTTTCCGAATTTTTTCAAGATATTGACGAGTATCAAGTCATTAAGGGAGCGCTTCGCACTTCCTACACGGCGCTCGCAAGCGACAAGAAGGAAACCGAAACAGAGAGGGCTACGCTTGAAAATCGGCGGTCTGACGAAACACAGCTTAGGCAGTTGCAGGAGCTTGAAAAACGAAAAGTGGAGACCCAGCAAGCGGAAAAAGCCCGGATTTTGAAGATTTCAAAAGGTATTGAAGCCGAGTATCAGAAAATTATTAAGGCCAAACAGCTTTCCGCCGCTCAAATACGCGCGGAACTCTTCACGCTTCGCGGTTCGGCGGCGATTCCGTTCGGCAAAGCGCTTGAACTCGCGACTCTCGCGGGCAAGAAAACAGGCGTTCGTCCCGCGCTTATCCTCGGCATTCTCGCGGAAGAATCAAATCTCGGCGAGAACGTCGGCACGGGAAACTGGAGGGTGGATATGAAAGCCCCTCGTGATACCGAGCCGTTCCTTGCGATTACGCGCCGTCTCGGACTTGACCCCGACAAGATGCCTGTGTCCAAGAAGCCGTGGTACGGATACGGAGGCGCGATGGGTCCGGCGCAGTTTATTCCGTCAACGTGGGTGCTCTATGAAGAACGCATCGCGAAGGCGACGGGACACAATCCGCCGAATCCGTGGGAACCTTCCGACGCGATTATGGCCTCGGCGATTCTGCTTATGGACAATGGCGCGGATAAAGGGACGCTCGCCTCGGAGCGCCTTGCGGCGCTCCGCTACCTCGCGGGATGGACGAACGCGAATAAGAAAGCGTACGCGTTTTACGGCGATGACGTGATGGAGCTCGCGGCGAAGTATCAGAGGCAGATTGATATACTGAATAGCCAGTAATGGATAACTGAACCCGTCCGAATGGATGAAGTCCCATTCATCCGGGCAGATGACTGAATAACAAAAGAAAAGCGGGGACTATTCTCCCTTAGAAAAGGGAGCACTGCCGTCTTCGGCAGGAGGGATGTTTCCTGGAAGCAAGAGAAGTAGACCTCAACGGTCAAGCGTCCGCCAGCTGGCGGATAGCCGTTCAAAACGGCCCAACCAAGGCTGTTTTAGCCGTGCCAAAATAACTCTCCACACCTGTCATTGCGACTGCGAGGCCTTGCGCGGCAGGAAGCAATCCAGATGTTTCCCTAAGGATGCATGGATTGCTTCGCCCCCTACGGGGCTCGCAATGACG
>CAYHOU010000066.1:0-4888 GCA_964358195.1 uncultured Candidatus Saccharibacteria bacterium
TGTGGCAAAAGCATCTCCCGTACGCGGCGGATGAGTGGAAGCACTGTGTTATCGTATGAAGTCATAGTAGATACGCTTAACGAATAGCGCACACGAATAGGATTGCTATGGGACAAAGAGAAGCATTATTCTACATTCACGAGGGCTTTGATAAATTCCGCGGACCAGCGATAGACGTTATATTCACGAAGCGAATCGCGCATGTGCCTCATCCTGCGGCGCTGTTCAGTTTTTGACATGATGAGAGCGGTTGCAAGCGCTTCGGCGGTTTCTTCCGCGCTGTACGGGTTTACCATGAGCGCGCCCTTTAGCTCCTTTGACGCGCCGGTGAAGTTGCTCAAGATAAGCACCCCGTGCTCATCTTGCCGCGCGGCGACAAATTCCTTCGCAACCAGGTTCATGCCGTCATGAAGCGAAGTAACGAGGCACACATTCGCGAGGCGGTAGAGTTTGTTCAGCACATCATGCGAGTAGTGTTTCTTTTGGAAGATAATCGGCTTCCAATTGCGCGTTCCATACATTTCATTAATGCGCTCCGCCTCGGCCGTTACCGCCTCTCCATACTCGCGGTATTTTGCAGCTTCTTCCCGGGAAATCGGCGCGATTTGGAGAAAAGAAAACGTCTCCTTGTACGAGGGGTGCCGTATCAAAAAGTATTCAATACCCTTAAAGCGTTCCAAAATACCCTTTGTGTAATCCAGACGGTCAACACCGAGTCCGAACAATCCGGTACGTACTTCAAATTTTTCAAGGATACTGCGGTCGGGGGCTGTTTCTTCCGGTGCTCCTTCTTCCGAGGCGAAGGCGATGGAGATAGGGAAGGGTTTGATAAACGTCCGGTGGTCGCTTCGCGTTACCGCAAATTGTTCAAGGTCAATGAGCGACTCAACTTCTTTGCCGACGGTATCCAAGAAGTTGTTGCAGTACTGCTGGGTATGGAAGCCGATGATATCCGCGCCGAGCATACCCGAGAGCAGTTCCTTTCGCCACGGACAAATGCTGAAAGATTCCGCGGAGGGCCACGGAATATGCCAAAATAACCCGACTTCAGCGTCTGGACGGCTTTCTTTTAGCATTTGCGGCAGAAGCGCCAAATGAAAATCCTGAATAAGGATAAGGGGCTGTTGTGCGTCTCTGATTTCGGTGAGAACCTCTTCAGCGAATCTTCGGTTTACACGTTCGTATTCCATCCAATCTTCCTGTCTGAATATCGGACGAGTATGCGCCATGTGGCAGAGCGGCCAGAGTGCTTCATTGGAGAAGCCCACATAATGACCCTTGATTTCTTTTGGAGTAAGCCAAATACGCTTCAGCGTGTAACGCGGCTCATCGGGAGGGACGTGAAGTTTTCCACTCGTGTCCGCCGTTTCTCTATCCGCGTTGCCGCTTCCATGCGCAAGCCACACCCCGCCACACGCTTCCATAATCGGCTCAAGCGCCGTTACCATGCCACTCGCGGGAACCGAAACGCTTATCCCACCCTTGTCTTTGTGGTGAATATACGGCTCGCGGTTTGATACGACAAAGATTTTTCGGTCCTTAAGATTCGCTTTAATAAACTCCTTGAGCCGTTCTGCGGTCCACGGACTGTCCAGTTTTTCAAGGCGCATTCTCGCTTCAAGACTTGCGGCGTTGCGCGCCTGCGCGAGACTGGTGTGCATCTTCGCGATTTCACTTGCAAGGGGTTTAAGGAAAAAAGGTCCGCGGAAAGCCGGCGCGGAGGTTTTGTCCACGCGGGAGGATTTCACCGAATCGGCGAATCGCCGGAGAATCTTGTAGAGTGCCCAACGCACAAGCAGTATGATAGCCGCCGAAAACACGACAACGTATACGAGAAGACGTGTCGCGTTCCGTTTCCAGATATCCGTTACCGCTTCATCAATGTATGAAGCGTTCTGTACCGTCACGAGCGCTCCGACAATCGTTCCTTCATCGTACAGAGGGGAAACATAAAGATATCGCTCCGTGCCGTCAATCTCTTCAAATAGCCCTATCGCCGCTCCTTTATCAAGCGAGGCAAAGACAAAGTCCGGATTCTCGGTAACCCGCGCGGGCATCTCTTTTGAATTCGCGAGCGGTACGCCACGGTTGTTAAACACGCCGAGTCCTACTATTCGCTCACGGTCGGTAAAGCGGTCCACGATACGCTGGAGCGTGGAGGTTGAGTTCCGGCTATATGACGGCTCAATAGACTCCTTTAGGGTGTCCGAGAGGAGGCGCGTTCTGTATTGCAAATCGGCGGAAAGCGTGAGGCGTTCCTCGTTAACTTGGTTGAAGGTGAATCCGAAAACAATAAGGCTAACAGCCAGAATCGTGCCAAGGGTGATAAGAAGTATTTGTTTCATCTATAGCTTCCCATGCTACCTTTTTTGGGCTGTTTTGTCAGCAGTTTTGCGTAACGGCTCAATTACACCATGTGAGCCGTTCAAAGCTCATCTCGGAGTTTCATCCAAAGCACGCCCATCATATTTTTACCCGTTCCATCGGGGCCGATACCCCAAAATGTATCTATTGGCGAGTTCTCAACTATCTTCCGTTTCCCGCTTCGGGAGAGCGCATCACAAACCGTTTCGTATTGCATAAGTTTTGCGCGTAAGATTTCTTCCATCACCGCGACTTTTTTCTCGTGCCAGTCTTTCGGTTGTTCGGGTGTATGCTGGTGCGCGATTTGTTGTGCCTCTTCGGGACAACCTGCATCAAAGATTTGCTTCGCAAACTCTGGACGGACTCCACTAAATTTCTTCCACTGAAACGCATGCTCGGCGGTGGGGAAGCGTCTCCCCCAGATTTCTACCGTGTGCGCCGAGAAATTATTCAGTGCGTCAAAAGCGGGCGTATAAAAATACACCGCCTCGTCGGTTTCTTTGTTTAAACCCTCACTTGATTGAGGATACATAGTATTACCTCCTGTCACTTACTTTTTCGGCGAGATAGCTCTTGATGAGCGCCTGATAGGGGATGCCGAGCTCATTCGCGCGTTCTTTAAGCCGATAGAGGAGAGGCGAAGGAATCCGAATAGAAATCGGACTGGAGCTCGGTTTAAGGTTGGGGAAAGAAACCGATTTGAAATCACTCGGTTCAAAATAATCGTCCAACTTGATGCGAGACCAGAATGCTCGTTCCGCATCCTCATTTCTGAACTTTGGCAGTTTAAGTTTTTTCTTCATATAGTTTTTGTTCCTTTTTGTTAAGCGGTCGGGAGGAAATGACTCTGATAACACTTTTTCTGAAGGTAAAGGCAATAAAAAGTCTTTTTCCCGACCGCGACATCCCTACAAGAATAAACCGTTCTTCTGTTTCAGAGTGTACAGTATCTTTAAAGATTCTCTTCTTCTGGTCAAAAAATACCTCCTCGCTCTCGTCGTCAGTGATTCCATGCTTCTTCAGGCTCTTACCGCGATTCCCCGCATCCCAGTCAAACCCGTATATTTCATCTCCGCCGGCCATAATATATGTATATACCCTGCGCTACATTTTGTCAACCCCCCATAACACGAATCGGCACTATAATATGCGTGTCTTTTCCGCATTTCGCCACGCGAGTTCAAAGAGGGACTTGAGGGACTGCACCGCGTCTTCACTCCCAATGATAAGCGCAAAGCCTTTCTTAAAGGAAAATATAGCGACTCTGTTGCCGTAGATTGAGAGAAGACTAGGGCTTTTTATTTATTGGAAAGATGATATGATTATAGGTATGCAAAATAATCTTCAACGGAAACTGGTATTGGAGAATATATGGAAACACCTGCTTGTTGTCGTCGTGGCTGCGTCTTCTCTGCCAGTCATCCGGCACAATTTCCGGGCGCTTGGTCCCGAGAACATCAACGACTTTCTCCTTGCCATCAGCATTCTGATTGTAACGGTTTGCTTCGCCAATTTCGCATTTACCTATCGTGACTCTGACAGCCGCTCACCGGGAATCCGCTTGCTTTCCCACGGGGCCACGTTCCTTTTCCTGCTCCTCACCGCGCTCCTTCTCCTTACTATGAGCATCGGCATAGACATTGCCTATCCGGCTATGGGGCCGTCTTTCTTTGTTTTTTCCGCGCTCCTCTATATCGCCGTCGCGCTTTACGACTTTTGGGACTTGCTCCGCACCAACTAACCTACAGCAAAAACTCCTCTTTACTCGGATAAAGAGGAGTTTTTGCGAACGCCTACGAGTTTCCGTCACACTGCGGAGGGGGTGAGATTCCCCGCCAGAGGATCGGCGGGTCCGCCTATCCTATGGCGGAGAACTCGCGCGGTACTGTTCTCAACAAGGCGGAAGGGGTGAGATTTTCCGCCTAAGGCGGACCCGCCGATCCTCTGGCGGGGAACCCATTATTATCATCTATGCGGAGAGGGTGAGATTCGAACTCACGGTACCCTTTCGGATACTCCGGTTTTCAAGACCGGTGCATTCGACCGCTCTGCCACCTCTCCGCACAGAAGACTACTTTTATTCACCCCCTCCGCTTTGATGAGAAAGTATTTGTTTGAACAATTCTCTACCCCTACCTGACTTCAGGAATAGTTCCCGTTTTCGTGCTTCCGTGTAAGCGGTGTAGCTCTCTTCATACACTAAACTCCAGGGTTTACCAGATTTGGTAGAGCGCGTCTGTCCAGTGTTGTGCGCGGTAACTCTTTCATCGGGAGTATCCTCGTGTGAAGAGCCTGTATAAATCTTTCCATTTACACTACTTTTCAGTACGTATATGCAAGGCATAATGGGTATTTTTTTCCGCCATGGAATAGGCGGAGGCAAGAGCGGTGCGTTAAACCAGGCTCTGCCACCCCTCCGCGCTAAGGCGGATAGCTGTCATACTATCAAAAAATCGCTCTTCCGCAATCTTTTTGCGTTACACGCTTCACGATATACGCTATACTGTCCGAATGCGTTATTTGG
>CAYHOU010000067.1:0-4865 GCA_964358195.1 uncultured Candidatus Saccharibacteria bacterium
CTACCGGAGGAGGTTGTACCACTTCCGCGTGCAGACTACGGAGCGACTCGCGCACTTTAACGAGGATTTGCGAGCTGGTCTCCCTCGCGATTTCTTTCGCCCGCTCTTCAGGAACGCGAAGGCGCCCCGCGAGATTTTTAATGAAGTCGGCCGGATGAGTGAGTCCAAGGAGCACGAGCCCCGTCTCGCTCGCGAGCGCGGCCATCTGGTCCACGTGCAAGAGGTACTTTTTGGCGATTTCTTGAATGGAATTCGCCGTATCCACCGAGGAAAGGGATTGGCGAAGGCCGAGCGGCAAATCCTCAAACGCGTTACGGAGTTCTTCCTCGCCGTACTTCGTGCCCGCCGCGATGCGGACAAGTGCCCGCATGTTCTTCTCGTCCATCGGTGTTCGGGTATCCCCCTTACCAAAGGGGGTGGCCGAGTCTCCGAGGCCGGGGGTTGTCCCCCTTACTAAAGGGGGTGCTCCGTCTTCGGAGCGGGGGTTGTTAACAACCCTCCCCGAATCAGAATTCGGTACTCCTAGTCTACGACTATCTAGACTTTCCTGGGGAGATGGCTTCGGCGGCTCCGCCACCCGTCCCTCTTTAATCGGATACCCCGCCTTTTTTAAGATAGGAAGCGCGAGGTCAAACACCTTTGTTTGGATTTCATAAGCAAGTTCGGGAAGTTTGGGGAGGTTCACTTCATCAATGCGAGAGTCCTTTTGTATGAATGCGAGAAAAGCACTTGGTGAATCGGCTCCGGTAACAACCCGCAAAACGCCCTCAAAGATAGCGCCTGTCTCGCGAATCATAAACTCGCGCGCTGACGCGATGTCGCTCGTAAGCAGACTCGGGTCAGCGCTCTTATCCCGAAGCGGAATAAACGCCTCGTCAGGGAGATTGTCAATAAACAGATTCAGTTTTTCTCTTGCTAGTTGAGGTTCCATAGATTGTGTTGCGATAGGTTGTGTTGCGACGACTTTTCGAATATCTTAAGCTCACCGTAGCTCGTAAAGAGCCTATTTTCTTTCTTTTACATAACCCCTCGTAACTCCAATACGGGCAGTGGGGGTCTCGTCCATCGTTATCGGCGGGAGTGGCGGAATATTTTTCGCTCTTAATTCGTTTATTCTCCGCATTACCTTAGAGTCGTTTCCGCCCGACCCTTTTGCCTGCAAATAATCGTAAATTGAAGGTTGCACCCGCGAGTCGTTTGGCCGGCCAAGAAGCGACTTAATGATTTCCCACCAATCCGTCAACTCTTCGCGGATATCTCTCCACGGGATAAAACTTTGACCGGCCTTGTTGACGAACCATGTCATCAGCTCCAAATTGCTTTTGGTCGCTTCCCGCACTCCCAGCACCTCGTCGCGGAACTGTGCGATGAAGAACTCCACCATCGGGATTTTGACGTCAAGGTCGCGGTCGCGGAGATTTTGGAGTTTGTTTTCATCCATATTCCGCATCGTTACATAGAGTTCGCGAAGCGAGCTCGGCATAAGCGTAAACTCGTTATCCGCCAGGTTTTGGGAAACAATGTCCCATGAAGTTTGGCCCGCTTTATAGTAGTCGGTCGCGCGCTCCCACGGGGTTGCCGAATCTGAAATCCTCTTTCCATCCGGGGCCTGCGCGTTGTACTCCTCAATAAGCTTTTGGTACTCCTCTCCGATGTTTCTTGTCCTTCCCTTTTTTTCAAAATCCGCACTAAAAAGGTCAAAGTACGACCTACCTTCCTTGCTGTCGGGACCCAGCTCTCTTAGGCGGTTGTTCGCCAGTTTGCGGAGTTCATTTATCGCGTTCTCGTTGACCTGCGCGAGCTTTTTGGTCACATTGGGATGAAACCCTACGGTCAAATCCCCGCTATATCTCACGTATTGACGCTTTTTCACGCGCATTCTGTCCTTGAACAATGAATCAAATTTCTCGCTTTTCCGAACTTCGCTCCACACCCCCTGCATAACCGTTTCCGTGAGCAGTTCAAGCTCAAAAATCTCCGGCGTGTATTGATACCACGCCTGAATCATATCCGCGCTACGCATGTTGCGGAGCGCCGTGCGGTGACCCGGAGAGTCCCATACAGGCTGGTCATTCCCGGTCGGTTCTTTCGCGCGTTCAAGTTTGCCTGATACGAACATTGCTTCCATTTTTTCTTTCACGGCTTTCTTCTTCTCGTCTATCTGCTGCTCCGTCTCGGATACCTCCCGCTCTAGACGCTGGACTTCGGTTTCCGCTGTTGGTGCTTCATAGGGCATGGTGGTTATATTAAGCTTATAATGTATTTCATATGCTTGCGTATTTGCGCGCCCTCCTTCAAGAGCTTTTCTTTTCTTCTTTTTCCAGTTCCCTCTCTTTTGCCCGTTCAAGCGCTTTTTTCAGTTCTTTCAGATGGTCTTCCAGTCCTGCGAGGCCAAGCTCTTCTTCCAGATGCTTCATCACCTTCATATTTTTTCCGAACGTCTTCTGGAACTTCAGAATCATTTCATTAAACCGCTCATTTCTCGCTTCGCCGCGCTTCGCCTCTGCCACCATGCGGTGGACATAATTGTGGGTGGCGATTTCCTTCTCCGCTTCGGTCAGATGCTCGTCTTCTTTAACGGCCATGTAATGTCCCGGCGGGTCGCACTCAAAGTCAAGGTGCATTTTATCTTCTTTTGGCGCGTATTCAATAAACTCGTGGCTGGACAGCTGCGCGTAGGCGCGCGAACGTTTCCCGACCAAATCCGCTATTTTCTTTCCGTTCGCATCTTTAAAGTCTTGAAGGTCTTTCGCCGCTTTTGCAAGGTTTCCGGACGCCTCCGCCAGTTTGAGATACTCTTGAGACAGGTTCTTCTTCGCGTCTTCGGCTTTCTGCTTCAAAGCCTCGTCCTTCGGATTCGCGTCAGACGCTTTCTGCGCCTCTTGATACGTCTTCCACTTCTCCTCTTCCGCCTTTTGTTCCAGCGTCGGCCCTTTCAATTTTTCAAGTTCGCCCTCTGCCGCCGTAAGGTTTGTTTGAGCGGTTTTTACGTCATCCTCCCGTTGCTTCTGGTGTCTATCGAAACCATTCTTTGCGTTTTTCGCACTGTCTTCAAGTTGCTTAAGCACCACATCGGACACTCCTGGAGTTTTTCGTGCCTGCTCAAGTGCCGCTTGTGTCTGCTCTACAGCTTTCTGCTCATTCGGGTCGGGTTGTTTCGCTTTCTCTGCCTCAAGCTTCTTCTTCGCATCCGAAACTTTTGTTTCCGCCGCCGCTCTATCCGCTTGCTGTTGCGGTGTCAGTCCGGCAGTCTTGGCTTTTGTAAGCTCATCCTCCGCCGCTTTGATTTTGACCGCGTGGTCGGGCTTAAGTACTTCAGCGTCCGCAAGCTCCCTATCTTTCTCTTGGAGTTCCTGCTTCGCCTTCTCAACCTTACGCTTGTTTTCCTCAGTCGGGTCTGCCGTGGCAATAGCATTCGCCTGCACAAGATTCTTTCCTGCCGTCTCTACCTCCGCTTTCTTCTTTTTGATTTCCTCCTGCCGCTCCGGCGTGCCGGCCTTCGCCTCGGCAAGCGCTTTCTCTTTCTCCCGCACGGTTTTCTGCTGTTCCGGCGTGAGTCCTGCTTTAGCGCCTTCAACCGCTTCATTCGCTTTATCAACCCCCCCCTTCGCATTTTCCACCTCTTCCTGCTTATGATCCTGGTCGTGCCACAGAGGCTCAAGTTCGTTTCGGGCTCGGCGGCCTTCGGCGATATAACTGATGAGGTGGCGGGCGGTTTCCTGCTTCTCGCCGCGCTCGTGCGATTCCTGCAAGGATTCATCCCCGATTTTCACATTGGCAAGGGCGCCGGTAGTCACGGCGCGGACAGCTTTTCCAACCGTCGTCTGACCAAGCCAACTTTGTCCCGCACGTTCTTCCCAAAAGCGAACGTCCGTTGCTTTTCCAAGCGCGGAACCCACCTTACCGGATGCTTGGCCAAGCTTTGATTCCTGCATTTTTTTGACTGAAAATAGTTTGTTGTTCAAGAGTTTTGTACTCGCCATCCATTTGCCAAGGCCTGATTTTCCACTAAGCGTGTCACCAATGCCTCGTGCGGCTCCCGCAGGAGCCTTTATGGTACCACGCACCGCCGCTCCTGTGGCTGTGATAGCTCCACCCTTAATCTTCTCCCAGCCGGCCATCGCCATATCGCTTCCTTTCGCGCCGAGGGACTCTGCGACGACAAGACACCCGACCATAAGACCGATAAGAATGACGAAATTGAACACCACCGCGACGTTGTCAAACGCCGTGCCAGTAATCGCGGCGGCAAAGCCGGTGTTTTGGCCTGAAGCACTGCCGATAAGCCCCGTTTGGAACGCCGGCGAGTTGATGGTTTTAACGACGACGTAGGCAAGCGCGAGGTAGAGCGGGGCGAAAAACGCCTGACTCCAGAGCTTGCTCCACCACTGATGCGCCATCCCCGACGCTCCGGGGAGAATGAGCCCGACGAAGGCGAGCGGCGAGAGCATCATCAGCATAATGAGCGTAATCGCGCGGTAGATAAACATAATGGCCGCCGCGAAAAACACCCAAGCTGTTACAATGATGAAGAGCGAGCCGAACGCGCCGATGAGAATGATGTTGGTGAAGGAAAGGTCTGTCTTTCCCTCTCCTCCGGTAGCAACGGCGCTCGGGATAATGTTATCCGCTCCAAGGCCGGACTGTTTTCGGTCGTTTGTGTTATACAGCGTTGAGAGCTTGAGTCCATAGAGGAACGATTCGGAAAGACCGCCGTCGTAATCATTCTCCTTCCCCGGTTCCACAATCAGCGAATAGAAGTGAAGCGCGGCGACATTTGACACGTCAACCACCGCTTTCGTGATAAAGAGCGAGAAGTTCATAAAGAGTGCCACAAGCACCAACTGGGCGAGTAAACCCCACGC
>CAYHOU010000068.1:0-4818 GCA_964358195.1 uncultured Candidatus Saccharibacteria bacterium
CCTCACGAGGCTTGATAATGACTTTCTTGAGCTTATCGACGCGAGCCTTTCCGGAACGCTCGGTACGCTGCGGCTTCGATGGAAATATCCAGCGTCACTGTGCGTTGCCCTCATGAACCGAAATTACCCCGATACCTCAGAGGGAAACAATGAGCCTATTCACGGACTTGCAGAAGCTGCGCGATACCCAAACATCAAGGTGTTCCATGGCAAAACGAGGAACATCGGCGAACGAATCTGCTCTGGTGGAGGACGTACTTTTTTGTAACGGGATGGGGTTCCGACCTTCGACAAGTTCAACGGGACGTCTATGGTGTTGTCGAACATATCGTCGGTTTCGACGGCGCCCACTGGCTTCCCGGCATCGGTGATAAGCACTTCGCAAACTGAAAGAGTTGGGTTTTCGCGGTCGGTGGGTAGCAATGCATCGCCGACCCTTTTATTTCCCAGAAAAAACGGTAAGATAGTGCGGTCAGAGAAAACAGTGAGGGCTCATAGTAAAATGGCATTACGCATCCATGGCATGGATGAGGTCCGGGTCCGATTCCCGGTGGGTCCACCACTTCGCTCCCTCGATGACTCAGGAGCTTCGCGGCGCAGGCACACTCAACACTTCCAATATAGTATCGGAACGAATACGCTGCGAAGTGGTGTCCCGCGAAGTTTTGTTACGCGGAGCTTCAGCGGAGTGTAATTAACGGAGTGGGGCTATATGCATTACGTATATATCTTGAAAAGCAAAGTAGATGGCAGCAGATATATCGGTGTTACGGGCGACCTAAAGCGCCGATTCATGGAACATAATTCAGGCAACTCAGAATATTCAAGCACAAAAATACCCTATGATTTACAATGGTATTGTAGTTTTGTAGATGAACAAGCAGCGTTCGATTTTGAACAATATCTTAAATCAAGTTCCGGGTACGCATTTACCAAAAAACATCGGCTCTTTTGAAAATAATTCACGCTCGAAACCCAAGGCAGGAGGCGATTGATGCTCTTGCGAAGATTTTTAAGGAATACAAAAATGTTCCAGTGCTTTTTTTGTCGTCAGGAGGATCGGCGCTTTCCCTGCTGGAGCCGGAAATCCTGCCGGAAGATTTGCGGCTGACTGTTTCAGTGCTGGATGAGCATTATGTTGCCGACCCGAATGAGAGAAATTTTGAGAGGTTAAAGAGAACGGAGTTTTTTAAAGCATATACACAACCCCCGTCTCCGAAGACGGAGACACCCCCTTTAGTAAGGGGGATTCAAGCACCCCACCCAGCCTCCCCTCTAAAGAGTGGAAAGGACGAGAAATTTCTTGACCCGTATGGCGGAGAAGTTGAGGAAGCGGGAAAGCGGTTTGATGCGTTTTTGAAGAATTGGATAGCAAAGCATTCTACAGGAAAGATAGTTTGCACGGCTGGGATGGGAGCTGACGGTCATACAGCCGGTATTGTCCCGTTTTCCGATGCGGAAATGTTTGAAAACCTATTTCATAATCCTCAAGCCCTCTCGGTCGGATATACAACCGACAACAAACCTTTTCCGCAACGTGTTACCGCGACCTATAGTCTGCTTAAACAGGCCTCTGATGTTATACTGTATGCCGTGGGAGCAGAAAAGACAGAAGCAATACGAACACTACTAGCGAGTCAAGAAAGACCTACGAACGAATTTCCCGCGTTGTTTCTGAAAACCCTCCCCCAAACAACATTCTTTACCGACCTTTTTTGAAGCCAGAAAATAGATACGATCGTATCTATTTTCTTGAATAGACTCTCTATGAAACAGAAAAAGATTTTTGTCTTAGTAGGTCATCCTGATAGCGATAGCTTGAGTTCACAGTTTGCGACTAGTTATGTGTATGGGGCCAAAGAGCGAGGTCATGTTGTACGTCGTACAAGCCTTGGCGAGCTTTCGTTTGACCCGATTTTGCACAAAGGCTACAAGGAACGGCAGGAGCTTGAGCCGGACCTTTTGAAGCTTCAGGAAGACATCAAATGGGCCGACCATTTTGTCATTATCTATCCCGCTTGGTGGTCCACCATGCCCGCGCTTCTCAAAGGTATGTTTGACCGAATGTGGTTGCCGAATTTTGCATACGAATTCTACAAAACCGGCCCTTTCGCGGGACTGCTGTGGAAACCGCTTATGCGGGGAAAGACCGCCCGTGTTTTCGTGCTTTCCGACGCTCCGCCAATTTTCGCCCGTTTGATTTTCGGAGATACGACCAATGAAATCCGAAAAGGTATTTTGTGGTTTTCAGGCTTCCGGCCGCGGGTGAAGAAAATCGGCCCGCTGAAATTTATCAGCGAGCCGAGGGTTGAAAGGTGGAAACTTCGATTCCACCGCTGGGGAGGAAGGGCGTACTGAACCAATTTAGCAAAGATAGCACGATCGTGCCATCTTTGCTAAATTGCAAATGTGCCAATGCTGAAGCATACTGTGTAGGCTATGTCACTTTCTATCGGAATTGTCGGTCTGCCAAATGTCGGCAAGTCCACGCTCTTTAACGCGCTTACCAAACAGAGCGTGTCTGCGGAGAACTATCCGTTTTGTACGATTGACCCGAGTGTTGGCGTGGTTGGCGTGCCGGACGAGCGCTTGGAAAAGCTTTCTGTTTTCAGCCATTCCAAAAAGACAATTCCTGCCGCGGTTGAATTCGTGGACATCGCGGGGCTGGTGAAGGGCGCGGCGGAAGGGCAGGGACTGGGTAATAAATTTCTTTCACATATCCGCGAGGTGGATGCCATCGCGGAAGTTGTCCGCGTGTTTGAGGACAAAGACATCATTCACGTGGCTGGGAGAGTCAGTCCGCTTGATGATATCAGTGTCATTAATTTGGAGCTTGTCCTCGCGGACCTCGAAACGGTGACGAAGCGCCTTCACAATCTCGGCAAGGAGGTAAAGGCTGGGAAGAAAGAGGCGATTATTGAAAAAGACGTGTTGGAGCGTTTGCGTATGGTACTGGAGGCGGGAAAGCTGACGCGCGGCGAACCGATGTCGGAGGCGGAGGCGCCGTTCGTGAAGCAATTACAACTCTTGACTCAAAAACCGATTTTGTATGTCTTAAATGTTTCGGAGGCAGATACTACCACAGAGAAACGCAAAGGACTCACCTTTGCTACAAAGGGGAGTCCTTTGTTCGGAGCTCCGTTTGTTGAGATAGACCCTATTTTCGGAGCTGGACTCGATTCGCTTATTACGAAAGCCTACGAGACTCTTGGCCTCATTACCTACTTTACTACCGGAGAGGACGAAACCCGCGGGTGGGTCATTGAGAAAGGTTGGACGGCACCGCTCGCGGGAACGGCGATTCATACCGATTTTAAGGATAAATTTGTACGGGCGGAAGTCATTGAATGGAACAGACTCTTGGAGGCAGGCTCATACGGAGCCGCGCGTGAGAAAGGTTGGCTCCGCATTGAAGGGAAGGAATATATCGTAAAGGATGGGGATGTTATTGAATTTAAAATCTAGCTCGGTGAATAGATGACAAAGTAACTCTCTACACCTCCAGAAAAACTCTTAACTCACAATGTGGAATCTGACCTTGCCTGTCATTGAAAAACGGCTCTGACACTGGATTCCCGCCTTAGTCTACGACTACTCCGCTACTGCTCCGGCGCGGGAATGACAGATGGTGTGGAAAGTTACAAAACAAACTATTGACACAGACTGGATTTATTGTACCCTGTAACAAATGAAAAAGGCTCTTCTTTTCCGAAAATTTCAAACGCAACGAGCAGAACATGAGACTCCAAAAATTGTAGGGGTTGCGCCAAACGCTCTCGCTCCGGCACTTATAGCGCTTGTGCTGTCCATTCTGCTCTTTGGGTACATTCTTTGGTCGGCTCTTCCGCATTAGTCGCCTCTCCCGATTCCATAAGCCACCCGTCCCGTGATTGGTGGCTTTTTTTGTGCTACTATTACTCCATATGGAAACATCTAAAACAACGCAGAAGGATTTCTTTTTATACGTTGGAGCGATGATTACGCTCTTTTGGAGCGCGGGCAGTCTGATTGCGCTCCTGTTCGCGATTGTTGACGCAGTCTTTAAGGACCAGCTTGGATACTACGTTGACCCGTATTCCGGCGGAATCCGTTTTGCAATTGCTTCGCTTGTCGTCGCCTTTCCCGTATCAATCCTGTTGTTCAAGACGATAAAGCGGGATGTGGTTTTGCATCCGGAGAAGCTTTTGCTTTCAGTCAGAAAATGGCTTTTTGCGCTTACTATTTTTGTGACTTCGGTGGCGCTTGTTGGTGATGTCATCGCGCTTCTCAATACGTTTCTAGGCGGTGAAATCACCACACGGTTTGTACTGAAAGTTCTTTCCGTGCTTGCGGTAGCGGGGCTTATGCTTTGGTACGCTCTCCTTGAACTGCGGGCTCATCCAGAGAATCCTGCTAGGGTGCGGAAGGAATTTCTCTGGGGAACTCCGGTTCTGGTGCTTCTCGCCATTGTATACGGTTTTAGCATTATGGGTTCCCCTACGCTGGTTCGCAGTTTACGTTTTGACGAGCAACGCGTTTTGGATTTACAGAGTATTCAGTGGCAGGTAGTGAACTATTGGCAACAGAAGGGAAAGTTGCCAAAATCGCTTGCCGATATTAACGACCCCATTTCCGGCTACAAAAATCCTCGCGACCCGCACACCAAGGAGGAGTATAAACTGGTACTCGGGGAAGGACAGTCATTTAAGCTTTGCGCTGTTTTTGAGCAGAAAAGTCCCAACCGAGGCGAGGTTATTACAAAACCGTATGGAGTTGAGAATTGGAATCACGAGGCGGGAGCAGTCTGTTTTCTGCGTGTGATTGATACGGAACTTTATC
>CAYHOU010000069.1:0-4788 GCA_964358195.1 uncultured Candidatus Saccharibacteria bacterium
TATGCTGACCTTCTCGGCAACAAAAGTCTTTTTCTGGAGGTTATTTCATGATAAAATACGATACAACGTTTTTAGAAGCGATAGAAAAAGTGATGATGGAAAACGGCTATTACGCACCGTTGCAGTTAATGTACAAAGAATTTGAAAAACACCGCCCGTTTTCTGGTAAAACGCCTCTAAATACAATACAAGCAATAGTACAAAGAGACAAAAAATTTACCCGTATTGGTTTTGGTGTGTATGCGCTCACAGCGTATTTGGATAAGTTGCCGAGAGTTATTGAACCAAAAACGCCAGCAGAAAAAGCGGGCCAAAAGCACTCAGAAATTCAGGGAATGATTATTGAAATTGGAAATATGAGCGGGTTTGATACTTACACGCCAGACAGAACCAAGATTTTTGCAAGTAAAGAGCTTGGCAACATTGCCACGTTAAAAGACTTTCTGCCATTTACTTACGATAGAATAATTAGGGCGGTGAAATTTGTTGATGTCGCTTGGTTTAATAAACGTGGCTTTCCAGAGAAACTTTTTGAAGTGGAGGACTCTACTGATTTTCGAGGTTCGCTAGTAAAGTTTGCCGAACTGCAAGATTTCAATACCAGCTTTAATCTAGTTGCTTCTTCGGAAAGAAAAGTAAAGTATGACCGAGAAGTTTCCAAAACCGCCTTTACAAACATTTTTAACCGCTGTCATTTCGTAAACTACTCCGATATCGAGGACTACTACAACGCATCGCTACATTATCATAAAGTAGCGAAGTCGGTTATATTTTAACGTTATGAAAAAAGCGGAAAAGAAAATTGAAGAGACAGAGAGAGATGAAAATATAATTTTATGCACGGAGTGCGGAGAAGTTTATGAACCAGCAAGCGCGCACGCTGATATACGATGCGCAAACTGCGGCGAACATCTAAACCCGATTATGCTTGCCGAGCAATTTATGAAGCGGAACGACTGACGCAACTCATCAGAAACAAGAATAATCGGACAGAGCTATATTGTGCGAATAATAGAACTTACACGTTTGATGTCATTCCCATGAAAATGGGAATCCAGAATATGCTATAAGACTCTGGATTCCCGCCTACGCGGGAATGACAGAGGGGGCGGGGTGAAAAGAGTCAAATGCGTAAGTCCTAAATAAAATACTCTCACTCGATTCTAATGCTCAAAATGATTTTTGTTCGTTTCTTTCCCCTCTTTTCTCTGGCGCTCTTATGCGTCGGATTTTCGCTGTTTGCGCATCCGCAAAATGTCTTCGCGGCGGGAGGTACACCCGCGGTCACGCTTACCGTGAACGGTTCGGTTGGACCGGTCGCCGTTCCTTCGGGAAGCCGGTTGGAGATCCGTTGGTCTGCCACGGGAGCGGTGGCGTGCGCCGGGGACTGGACGGCTTCCGCGCTCAAGACTTCCGGCGCGCAGTTTGGTCGGATTACCAAATCACGTTTGTTCACGGTAGTGTGTTCCGACGGGAAAGGCAGGTCGGCAAAGAAGTCTGTGACGGTTTCTTTCATTACGCAAAGACCGCTCAGGACGGACGCCGAGTGGCCTGCGGTGACTGTCATGTCTCCAAATGGAAATGAAATATGGACACAGGGAGAAGGACGCACCCTCGCGTGGACGGCGAACGATGTTCCTATACTTAAAAACGGTTTTATTATTGACCTCGTGAGTGACCGCGACGCGTCATATTCCATCGCCTCTTCCTCGCTTGCCGGGATCGCGCGAAATTTCTTTTGGCTCATTCCCCAGAGTCTTCCCGCGGGAAAGTATAAAGTGAGAGTAACCATTCAAAATGAAACTCTGAGTGACATGAGCGACGGATTTTTTACGGTTATGAAAGCCTATGTGGGGCCAAGTAAAGCGCTTATCTGCGGGACGCTTGGGGATGTAACCGGAGATAAAGTGATTTCCTCCGCCGATGCCGACCGGATTGCGGTGTTCGCGGCAAATCCTCGGATGATGAGCCCTGACGATTTCAAGCGAGCCGATATAGACGTGAACGGAGTGATTGCGCCGGCGGATAGTGTGCAGGTGAACCAATACCTTACCGATACCATAAAAACATTTTCGGGATGTCTGGTTCCCGGAGTGTCCGTGGACTTACGCGCGAACGGGTCATCCTCCTCGCTTGTTTCGGTGCCGATAAGTAGTACCGTTACACTAAGTTGGACTTCTTCGGGAGCTGGACGGTGCCTTCTTGATGAAGCCGCGGTTCCTACGAACGGTTCGGCATTTAAGAGCGCCAGTTCTTTCTCCAGTACCGTCTACACCATCCATTGTTTCGGGGCGGGAAACAGTCAGCGAGTATCCGATGACGTAACCGTGGTTGTTGAATCGCCGAATAAAATGCCCGCTATCTCCACGGTGGACGCGCCCGCCTCGCTGCGTGCCGGCATCAGCTCCTTTTGGAGTGTGACCGCGTCCGACCCCGACGGTACGGAGCTTACGATTACGGCGAATTGGGAAGACGGAAAGCAAGATACCGTGACTGCGTCTACCACGATTCTCGGCGGGAATATGTTCTCTCCCTTCTCGCACACATTCGCCAAAGAAGGTACACACACGGTGTCGTTTACGGCAAAGGACCAAAGAGGAGGGGAGATTGTCCGGACATTTCCGGTAGTTGTTACTGAATCTCCCCGAATCATGCGGGTACAAGGACGATACCAATTCGCGGCTCTTTTTGAAGGATATAGGGGAGTTCTACCCGTGGTGAGCAACCCCCCTGCATTTGCGCATTTTGTCACTTTTTGATAGGATACTTCCATATGCTTTTAGCGCTTTTTAGCGCGCATATTTATGAGTTAATCATATAAATTCGAAACACGACATACATCCTTAATCCTTTATCTTTAATCCTTAACAACCAGCAAGAGAAAGTGAGTTAAGGATGAAGGATTGAGGATTTTAGGTCGTTTTTCGGTTTTACGAAAAACTATGGCAGAGGAATTTAAAAGAGACAACCGCACGTTAACGTCGGCACCATCGGCCACATTGACCACGGCAAGACCACCCTCACGGCGGCAATTACCGCCGTACAGGCGAGGAAAGGACTCGCGAAGGCGGTCTCATATGACCAGGTAGCGAAGGCTTCCGAGAAGGAAGGACGCCGCGACCCGTCAAAGATTATCACCATCGCGATTTCACATTGCGAGTATTCAACCGATTCACGTCACTACGCGCACGTTGACTGCCCCGGACACGCGGACTACGTGAAGAATATGATTACCGGCGCCGCTCAAATGGACGGTGCGATTCTTGTCGTGTCCGCCGTTGACGGCCCGATGCCTCAGACGCGAGAGCACATCCTCCTTGCGAAGCAAGTCGGTGTACCGAAGATGATCGTCTTTCTCAACAAAGTAGACCTCGTACAAGACAAAGACCTCCTTGACCTCGTTGAAGAGGAAATCCGTGAATTGCTTACCAAATATGGTTTTGACGGCAAAGAAGCCCCCATCGTCAGAGGTTCCGCTCTCAAGGCGCTTGAAGGCGACGCTGAAGGCGTGAAAGGTATTGAAGCGCTTCTCGTGGCTTTGGACTCGTACATTCCGATTCCGCCCCGCGACGTGGACAAGCCATTCCTTATGCCGATTGAAGATATCTTCTCCATTGAAGGACGCGGAACCGTTGTCACGGGACGTATTGAGCGCGGCCGGGTGAAGGTGGGTGAGGAAGTTGAAATCATCGGCCTCAAGCCGACGACCAAAACGACCGTGACCGGCATTGAGATGTTCAACAAGAACCTGCAGGAAGGTATGGCGGGCGATAACGCCGGCATCCTCCTCCGAGGTACCAAGAAGGAAGACGTGCACCGCGGTCAGGTTATCGCGAAGCCGGGAACCGTGACTCCGCACACCGAGTTTGAATCGGAAGTATACATTCTGAAGAAAGAAGAAGGCGGCCGTCACACGCCGTTCTTCGCGGGCTACAAACCTCAATTTTATATCCGCACGACCGATGTTACCGGCGAAGTAACTCTTCCCGAAAAGACCGAGATGGTTATGCCGGGCGACACCATTCAGTTTAAGGTAAAACTCGTCGCGCCGGTCGCGCTTGAAGCACAGATGCGCTTTGCCATCCGCGAAGGAGGCAAGACCGTCGGTTCGGGAGTGGTCACGAAAGTTATCGCATAATACCAATTACAAATCCGTACGAATATACAAATAGCAGTGTCGGGATTCGTACATTTGTAAGGGATATGTAATGGGTAGTATCTATGGTAACCAAAACCACAACTGAAAAAACAGCTAAACCGGCAGTCAAGCGGGCGCCGAGGACAAAAAAGGTCGCTATCAAAGAGCCGGCCGCCATGAAGCTCCGCATCCGCGTTCGTGCGTATGAGCACAAGATTTTGGACGCGTCCATCAAGCAAATTCTTGACGTGGCGTTCCGTTTTGACGCTACCATACAAGGGCCGATTCCGCTTCCGACCGAGATTAAGAAATACACGGTCAATCGTTCGTCATTCGTCTATAAAAACTCACGGGAGCAATTTGAGATGCGCGTGCACAAGCGTTTGATTGATATCATTAATCCCTCACCGAAACTCATTGAAGCCCTCACCAATCTTTCGCTCCCCTCCGGAGTGACGATTGATGTGAAAATGTTGTAACACGCAGACAGTCGCAGACTTCACGCAGACCTATGCAGAAAAAACCGCTCCGACTGAAGTCGGGGCGGTTTTCGCTTGACAACTCATTCACTACTGTTAGATTTGATGCAGAGAAACAGAGAAAGGATTATATGAACGCCGACAAAATGGTCCGTATATGGAATAGCACGA
>CAYHOU010000070.1:0-4770 GCA_964358195.1 uncultured Candidatus Saccharibacteria bacterium
TCCGAAGGAATTACAAGATGAAAAATGCAAGACAAAAAAATACTATAGTGGGTGTTTTAGAAAAGCTTGGCTTAAGTGAAAACGAAGCCCGCCTGTATTCAGTCATGCTTCGGTATCCCAAAAGCACGGTACAAGAGCTTACCACAAGGTCCTCACTACCTCGCACGATGCTCTACTATGTGCTGAACCAGCTCTCGGAGAAGGGCTTGGTGTCCACTTCAAAAGACAAGTGGCGCACGCTCTATATCGCGGAGAATCCGGAACGATTGTATGAGTTATTGGCTCATAGAGAAAAAGAATTTGAGAAACAATTCCGCGCGGTACGGGAAATCATCCCCGAACTTACAAACAAGTATCGCCTCGGTGGAGTTCGTCCGGGTGTGCGAATCTTTGAGGGGATAGAAGCATACAAAAAGGCGCTAGAGGACATACTCATTTCCCAACCCAAAATAATTCTTGCCTACGAAACACTCGGGAAGAAAAGACCCGGCCTTGAAGTACGGGGGCTTCACGAACATAGACGAATTGTGAAGAAAATACAAAAGAATGTCCTCTTTTTCGAAAACAAAGACTCGGCGCGCTACCTTTCAAAAAGAAAATACGATGATTTCACTAAATTCAGAAATACCGAAGAAAAAACGGTGAAGCACTTTGACGTTGACCTGATGCTCTATGAGGGTAAAATGCTCTATACGAGTTACGATGAGCGCGAGCCGACCGCAATTCTCATTGAGGACAAAGCCCTCTACAACATGCAACAAAACCTTTTCCTTTCGTTATGGCCAAAGGCAAAAGATAAAACCCTCCTTTTTACCGACAAGTAAATCTTAATTCGTGTGCGCCATTCGTTAAGCGTATCTACTATGAAACCTGACAAAAAGATCTTCTTTATAGGCTCAATCCGTGGGGGAAGGAGCAACCAGCCGCACTATGCTGAAATTGTAGAAATTCTCGGGCAGTATGGAGTTGTCTTTTCGGAGCATATAGCAGACAAGCACTTAGGAGAATACGGTGAAACCGACTTGGAAAAAGAAGAAATACACGATAGGGAACTTGAAACGCTTGGCAAAAGCGATATGGTCATCGCCGAGGTAACCACACCAAGCCTCGGCGTTGGGTATCTTATTTCGCAGGCGATTAACTTGAATAAAAAAGTCATTGCTCTCTATAACGGAGAAGATACTCTGAAACTTTCAGCGATGATAAAGGGCGATAGAAATGTAAAGGTGCGCCTGTATAGGACCAAGGAGGACCTGATCGAAATATTCGATTCCGAGATACGCTAAAGGTTCTAAATCCGCCAAGCGGGTGGCGGGCTTAGCGTGTCTCTCTGTACCAAAATACTCGCATAAGAAGTTATCGCTTGTATGACACGCGAAACCGTCATCTTGGTAGATGAACACGACAGGGAAGTCGGCACGGAGGAAAAGCTCGCCGCGCACAAGAAGGGCCTGCTTCATCGCGCCATATCTGTTTTTGTGTTTAACAAAAAAGGCGAGCTGATGCTCCAGAAGCGGGCTAAGGGCAAGTATCATTCGGGGGGTCTTTGGACGAATACCTGTTGCAGTCATCCGCGCCCGGGAGAGGATGTGGAAACGGCGGCGCGCAGGAGGTTACAGGAAGAAATGGGGTTCACGACGGACGTGAGAAATGTTCACCATCTTCTCTACCGCACCACGTTTCCGAATGGGCTTATCGAGCATGAATACGACCATATGTTTATCGGGGAGAGCGAGGTAACCCCGATTCTCAATCCGGATGAGGCAGAGGACTGGAAGTGGATGTCGTCCGAAGCGATACGAAAAGATCTCGCGGAACACCCGGAACGCTATTCCTATTGGCTCCGCCTCGCACTCGAAGATATTTTGAGCAAGAAGTAATTTAGCAAAGTTCCCACGGTCGTGGCATCTTTGCTAAATGGGTGGCTTACAACCACTTGATGGGTTCTTGCCTGTGTTTCTTTAGATGTTCATTCGTCTGAATGAAATGCTTGTTTCCGAAAAATCCGCTATGCGCTGAGAATGGGGAAGGGTGTGCGGATTCAAGCACGCAGTGCTTTTCCCAATCGATAAGTTCACTTTTTTTCTTAGCGTAGTTTCCCCACAGCAAAAACACCAAATGTTCCTTTTTCTCGGAAAGGGTCTTGATGACCGCGTCGGTGAATTCTTCCCAGCCTTTTCCTTGGTGCGAACCGGCGGTATGGGCGCGGACAGTGAGCGTCGCGTTGAGAAGAAGCACTCCCTGTTTCGCCCAATGCTCAAGATTGCCATGCCTCGGTATTTGCCCCCCCAGCTCATTAGTGATCTCTTTATAGATATTCTGGAGCGACGGAGGCATGTTTACATTTTCCGGCACGGAAAATGAAAGTCCGTGCGCCTGCCCGACGCCGTGGTAGGGGTCCTGCCCGAGAATCACTACTTTTGCCTTGTCAAACGGGCAGAGATCAAACGCGTTGAAAATAAACTTCGGGGGAGGGAACACCTTCGCAGAAAGATATTCACCCCGCACAAAGTCCGTGAGCTTCTTGAAATATTCCTTTCCGGACTCCTCCTTTAAGACCTCCTTCCACGACGGTTCAATTCTTATGTCCATGACAGCATAATACCATACACGGACATTGACGAGTGCATAACCGTTGTGTATACTACAGTTATATGAAAACCGTACTCAATGTAAAGATTGATAGAGATGTGAAAATAAAAGCTCAAAAGACGGCAGCCAAGTTGGGGTTGCCGATGTCACTCGTTGTCGGGGAACATCTCAGACGTTTTGGTGCAGAAGAAACCATTACTTTCGGCGCGCCACTTAAGCCGAGCAAAAAACTCGCTCGGTGGATTAAAGAAGCGGAACACAATATAAAAACGGGACGTAATCTTTCCCCGGTGTTCCATAACGCCAAGGAAATGGACCGCTACCTTGATGCGCTATGAATATCATCACGCATCGGCGTTTCGATAAACGATTCAAGAAGCTGCGTACGGGGGAGAAAGAACGGTTCTACGAAAGACGCACTCTCTTTCTCAAGAATCAATTCGACCCTATTCTGGACAACCACCAACTTCATGGCGAATACGTCGGGTGGCGAAGCATTCACATTGGCGGAGACCTCTCTGTCATCTATCGCCTCGTTGATGCCGATACTGCGCATTTCTTAGCTATCGGAACGCATTCCGAACTTTATGGCTCGTAGCATTTCTCTTTTCTCTGTGTTAGTTTTGTAGCGATGGCGACTATAGTTTAGTGGAAAAACATTTGCTTGTGGAGCAAAATTCGAGAGTTCGATTCTCTCTAGTCGCCCCAAAAATGAAAATAATCGTTACACACGCGAGTAGTTTTGATTATGAGAAGGAGCTGTACGCTCCGCTCAAAAAGGCGGTGGAGGGAACGGGACACGAGCTGATTTTCCCGCATGTCTGGCACGAGCAAAGTAAATCCACGAAAGAATTTTTGAGAGATGCAGGCCTCGTCATCGGCGAAGTCTCCTATCCGTCCACAGGGCAGGGCATCGAGTTCGGCTGGGCGGATATGCTGAATGTGCCAATACTTTTTCTTCGGAGGCAGGGGGCAAAATCTTCTTCCGCGCTTAGGTACCTACAGGGGGAGTACATAGACTATTCGGATGAAACCGATTTGATAACAAAGACGCGAGCACTTCTAAGCTCCAGAAAGTAACCTATGTACGAGAAAGTTGTTGAATTTGTAAAAAACGCCGGGGAGCGACTTCGCGGAAAAGCAGGAACTATTCCCGATATCGGAGTACGGAAAGCATATCTCACCGAAGAAGACCTTAGGATAGAGCGCGAATTCGGCGAGATTATCAAGACATTCGGTCCTGACCACAATCTGTACGCCGAGGAAGAGCATGATGTTTTTAAGACATCGGATAACGTTTGGGTGATGGATCCGATAAGTGGGACGAGTACGTTTATCCGCGGTCTTCCGCATTACGGCATCGTTGTCGCGCACATACAGAAGGGAGAAACAAAATTAGCGATTGTATATGACCATCAATGAGAGATGTTTATAGCGCTGAAAAGGGGGCGGGTATGTTTCTGAACGGTAAAAGACAATGTGTTGCGCAGACAAACATCCAACGCCCGCGTGTTCTGATACGCGTTTCTTCGTCCGCGTGGAATCAGGCGGAAATGAATATTCGTCTGATGGAGGCATTACGAGAGTATACGGTGAGCATACTCCCGTTTTCCGCCAGTTTGGATTACGCATATATAGCCTCTGGGAAATTTGACGGTTCTATTGCGTTTACCAAAGATAGCTTTGTTGACTTCGCAGGGAGCCTTCTTGTTCGCGAAGCGGGAGGTGTTTGCACAAACAAGGAAGGGAACGTGGATATCAAGCCGGACGACCGTGTCTTTGTTGTGGGGCATCCGAGCACTCACGCAAAATTACTAGAAATTGCCCGTAAGATTGTATAACCGCTTAATAATTTATCGGTATTTTATGCTCACGTGCGCGGAGGCACGAAGAAATTTCATAGAAGACATTGTCGCGATATGCATCGGCGTTTTGTTGGCGTGGGTGCTCATTACTTCAGGCCTCCTTGCGGAGCTTCTTGCCTCAACTGACGCGGGGAAGGTTTTTGAGAGTTTTGTCATCGGTATCTTTTTCACCTCGGCATTCACCATCGCTCCGGCGGCAATCTTTCTCGCAGAGCTTTCGCAAACTATTTCACCGTGGGCAGTGGCATTATTCGGGGCGCTTGGCGCCATGTGCGGCGACCTCATTCTCTTTCTCTTCATCCGCGACCGTCTC
>CAYHOU010000071.1:0-4753 GCA_964358195.1 uncultured Candidatus Saccharibacteria bacterium
ATAAAGTCTTTTTTGAAGGGTATCAAAAAGACCTGCATAAATACTACGAAGAAGCGGATGCGTTTCTCTTAACGTCGGATTCGGAAGGGTGGGGACGCGTTGTGCTTGAAGCGGTGGCGCATCGCTTGCCGGTTATTATGACCGATGTCGGACTTGCGCAAGAGATTATCAAAAATAATGAAAGCGGATTCATTATTCCGGTAGGAGACGAGAGGGAACTTGTTCTCGCGATGCAAGAGTTCATAGGCGGTCCTGAACTCCGCACTCGGCTTGGGGAAGGGGCGTTAAAGGCATTCAAGGCGCTTCCAAAGGGCGAAGAGCAGATACGGAAACAGGTTGAAGAGTGGAACGTATTGACAGACAGAAAATAGCTACGATCGTACCTATTTTCTTGACGTGCAGTTTAACAATAGTAGGACTTACGCATCCGACCCCTTTCCCGTCATTGCGAGGAGCAACGCGACGAAGCAATCTAGGAAAAACACGGCTTTCCACTGGATTGCTTCGGGCTTTCAGCCATCGCAATGACGAAATGCGTAAGTCCTAAATAGTATACACGTGTACACTATTGCTAGACGAAAAAAGGAAGACAAGGCCTAACATAGCCTTCTTGTCGGTAGTTTAAGTTGTACGGCCTCTAATTTAAGGTACAATGAACGCCACAATGAAAAAGGGAGAAAAGGAGAACAAAGCGGATAAAGAAAAGCGGAAAACAAAAAAGCCTTTTATTGGCTTCATCGGGCAGGGATTTATCGGCAAGAACTATGCCGATGATTTTGAAAACCGCGGGTACGAAGTCGTGCGCTATGCGATGGAAGAACCGTACCGGAAAAACAAGGAGAAAATAAAAAAGTGCGATATCGTCTTTATTGCCGTGCCAACGCCGTCAACTCCGAAAGGATTTGATTATTCAATCGTGGAGAGCGTACTCGCGCTTGTTGGAAAAGGGAAAACGGCGGTCATCAAATCAACGATACTCCCCGGAACGACCGAGCGACTACGGAAAAAATACCCAAACATCTTCGTCATCCACTCACCGGAATTTCTGCGCGAGAAAACTGCGGCATATGACGCCGCGCATCCGAACCGGAACATTATCGGCATTCCACAAGAAACACCCGACTATCGCGAGCGAGCCGAGCGTGTGATGCGCATCCTCCCGCGCGCGGAGTTTGAGCGGATTATGCACGCGAGGGACGCGGAGCTCGTCAAATACGGCGGGAACTGTTTTTTGTATTTCAAAGTCATTTTCACCAATGTGCTCTATGACCTCTCGTCGGTAACTGGAGTTAACTGGAAAGACGTGCGGGACACCATCGCGGCCGACCCGTGCATCGGAGCGTCGCATATGGAGCCGATACACTCGAGCGGGCATACTCCCGGCAAGGTTGGCCGCGGAGCCGGGGGGCATTGCTTCATCAAGGACTTTGCCGCGTTCGCACTTCTTTATGAACAAGAACTCCGCGACCCGCTTGGGGTAAAAGTGCTTGAGGCGCTCCGCGACAAAAATGACGAGTTACTCCGAACGAGCGGGAAAGACCTTGACCTCTTAGAGGGAGTATACGGGAAGAAGGGAGGAAACGGTTTTGCCCACCCCACCTCCCGCCTGCGCCGAGGCTTCGGCGGGCAGGCAATCCTCCCCTCTAAAGAGGGGAGGAGGAAGTCGCTATGATTCACCGATTACGGAAATGGGAAGAAAAATGCATTGTGTGTGCGGGGATTCTTTGCCCGCAGGCATTACCGCGCATCCGCCGCTATCAGAGACTTCTACGCTACCTTATTTCGGGAGGCACGGCGGCCGCGATTGACCTTGGACTCTTGTATATTTTGACCGACTTTTTCCTTGTCCACTACCTTTGGTCCGCCATCTGGGCGTTTGTCGTAACTTTTTTCGTCAGCTTCCTTTTGCAGAAGTTCTGGACATTTCAGGATACGGAAACGGACCGGATGCATGTGCAGATGACGGTGTATTTTTTGGTTGCCGTCGCGAATCTCGCACTGAACACGCTCCTTATGTACCTCTTCGTCGATTATTTCCGTATCTGGTACGTGCTCGCGCAGGTACTCGCGTCCGGACTCATAGCCTGTGAGAGCTTTTTCATTTCCCGTCATATTGTGTTCAAAAGGAAGGCCAGTGCGAATCACCCCACGGAGCCTCCCCTCTAAAGAGGGGAGGAGGAAAGACATGAAATTACTTATTGTTACGCAAAAAGTAGATGCCACAGACAGCAATCTTGGGTTTTTCATCGGGTGGATTGAGAAATTTGCGAAGTATGCCGACATAACGGTCATCGCAAACGAAGTGCATACGGATGCAGGGAACTACACGCCGAAAAACGTTTCTCTTTTTTCTCTCGGAAAAGAAAAGGGCGCGTCCCGTTCCGCGCGAATATTTCGTTACCAGAAACTGCTTTGGCAAACTCTTCCCCGCGTGGACGGCATTTTTTTTCATATGTGTCCCGAATATGTACTCGCGGCTAACTTTATACCGAAACTCTTTCGTAAGAAAAGCATTCTGTGGTACACGCACAAGGAAGTATCGCGGCGCCTTCGCATGGCCGCGCTCCTCGTGAATAAGATATTCACGGCGTCAAAAGAAAGTTGTCGCCTTTCAAGCAAAAAGATAGAAGTGGTTGGACATGGTATTGACATTGATTTTTTTAGGCCGATGGATCCTCAAGCAACACATCCCGTCGCATTGCGACTTCTCACTGTCGGAAGGATTTCTCCGGTGAAAGACCTCAAAACCCTCATCGGGGGGTTTTTGAAGCTCAAAAAGTTGCTACCTGCAATATCGCTTCGGCTTGCCGTTCTTGGTAAGCCCATTACCGAAACCGATACACAATATGCAAAAGAACTTAAGCGTCTCGTTCCAGACGCGAAAGATGTCTTTTGGGGTGACGCATACCACAATCACGTGAGAGAATTTTATATTGGTGTCGGAAACGGCATACCTGTTCTTATCCATGCAAGTAAAACGGGCAGTTTGGATAAGGCTCCTCTCGAAGCGCTTGCGGCTGGACTTCCCGTCTTCACCTCAAGCGAGGCTTTTTCCGGCGAGATTCCGGGAGTTACGAAATTTGAGGCAGGGAATCCTAATGACCTTGCCGAGAAAATAGCGGGAGCTTTTGAACGGGGCGAAATCAGCTATAATGAAGCGGGACGGGAATGGGTTAGAAAGCAACATGATTTGAAGAGTTTAGTTAAGAAGATTGTAGATTTCTACTGTGCGTAGATGTGCGTAGACTTTCCAAAGACCCACAAGAAGAGACTACATCAGCGCCTCTTGATACCATGAAAACTTCATATACACCGACACTTAGCGCGGTTCTCCGCGAAACGATTCGGGGGAAATCCGTGGGACGCACACTTACGAACCTCTTTTGGCGCGGTCGCGTCGTTCTCTCGGGACAGGTGCTTGATATCGGAGGCGGAAGTCAAGGTAGCCATTATCGTTTTTTGAAAAAGGAGCAGAACTGTTCACTCAAGGTCGCGGATATCATCCCGCGAGCGGGCACCGACTTTGTTCTTGATATCACCAAGGAGCGAGTACCGCTTCCTGACGCCTCACAGGATAGCGTGCTTATGTTCAATATCCTTGAACATCTTTTTGAACACGACCGCGTGCTTACGGAAGTGCATCGTCTTCTCGCACCCCAAGGATTGTTCATCGGCACGATACCGTTTTTGGTGAATGTGCATCCTGACCCGCACGACTTTGTCCGCTTCACCAAGGAGGCGTTGGAACGATTATTTACCAAGCATGGCTTTATGGTGAGAGTGATTGAGCCGATAGGCAGGGGGCCTTTCCTCGCGGCGTATGAACAGCTAGATATGCTTGTCTGGAACCCCTTACACATTATCCTTTTGCCGATTGTCTGGTGTCTGGACGGCTTTATTCAGGGGATGAAACCAAACCGCGACTTCAAAGCAAAGTTTCCCCTCGCGTACAATTTCATCGTTGAAAGGAGTTAAAGAGGTATGTGTTCCATCAATGGATTTAATTGGCACGACGACAGCCTGATTAAACGGATGAATGCCACAACCGCGCACCGCGGGCCTGACGGTACCGGCGTCTTTGTGGAATCCGGTATTTCACTCGGCCATAATCGTCTCGCGATTATTGACCTTTCTCCCGCAGGGGCTCAACCGATGAAGAGCAGAGACGGGCGTTTTGTTATTTCGTTCAATGGCGAGATATACAATTATCTGGAATTAAAAAAAGAACTCGGAGAGTATTCGTGGAAAAGCGAGAGTGATACCGAAGTGATTTTGGCCGGCTATGAAGCGTGGGGTGAAAAAGCATTCGGACGGCTTGAAGGTATTTTTGCGTTCGCGCTCTTTGATACGCGGGAGCGGAAACTGCTTCTCGTCCGCGACGGCGCGGGCGTCAAGCCACTGTACTATCACTTAAGCGGAGCAAAACTCGTTTTTTCGTCAGAGATTAAAGCACTACTTGAACACACGCATATCCCACGGCGCATCAATCAATTGGCGCTTGACCTGTATCTACGTGTCCTCTACACTCCCGCTCCGCACACGATGTTTGACGGTATACGAAAGCTCTTGCCGGGGTCTGTGCTTTCGTTTAAGGACGGCTCCTGTTCGGTCTCTGCTTTTGTCGGCCGCAAACAAGAGCCGTTATCCCAAAGGTCGCGCAAAGAACTTGCCGGCGAACTGTACAACAAGACGCACGAGAGCGTGAAGCGGCAACTTATGTCGGACCGTCCGGTCGGCCTGTATCTTTCCGGAG
>CAYHOU010000072.1:0-4707 GCA_964358195.1 uncultured Candidatus Saccharibacteria bacterium
GACTACATCAAAGCAGGGGCCGATATCATCACCACGAACACCTTCCGCACCCAGCGCCGGACGCTTGCCAAAGCGGGACTCGCGCATGAGACGGAACGGATAAACCGTTTGGCGGTGGACATCGCCGTACGCGCACGAAAAGAGTCCGGTGCAAAACACCACGTTCTGATTGCGGGTTGCATTACAACGCTGGAAGACTGCTACCGTCCGGATTTGATACCTTCCCAAAAAGAATTGGAGAAGGAACATGCGGAGCAGGTGCAACTTC
Source organism: uncultured Candidatus Saccharibacteria bacterium (assembly GCA_964358195.1). Classification (GTDB taxonomy): domain Bacteria; phylum Patescibacteriota; class Minisyncoccia; order Phycocordibacterales; family UBA10002; genus UBA10002. Next base: position 269 of record CAYHOU010000072.1, read on the forward strand.
TCGCCGACACCCCGATAGATTTTTTCATTTTGGAAACATTTAACAGTATACGAGAGATGGCTGTGGCGGCCGAAGCCGTTGTGGCGACGGGAAAGCCGTTCGTTGCTAGTTTTACCGCCAATGTGGAGGGCGATATTTTGAACGGTGATACGTGGGAGGAAGCGGTCAAGCAACTCCGGCCATACAACCCGATGGCTATACTGGTGAATTGTGTTCCTGAAAAAGTGGCGACCAGGGCCCTGCGAAAAATCAAAAGGGTCGCTGCTGTCCCGTTTGGAGCGTATGCCAACGGCTCCGGCGGAGCCGATGATGAACACGGATGGAAATGTACCGAAGCCGACCGTATTGGTGACTACGTACACACCTGTAGCGAATGGATGAAACTGGGTGCATCCATCATCGGCGGTTGTTGTGGCACCAATCCCGACTATACGCGTGCGTACAGCAAGTTGAGGCGTACGTAGCGAGGGGATGTTCCCATTTCTCTTGTTTTGTGTTATGATAAGGAACATCTCTTTTTATAGACAGTTGTTTTGGCCACCTTCAATCTAGACGTAAGTGGTCCAGCTGTCAACAGAGCTAATTGAATACGTCAAGACATACGGCCCCTTGCTTTAAACACACAACTGCATGCGCAGCAAAAATATAAAAACAGCCATTGGCATTTTCGGCTATGGAAATATGGGACGAGCAATCGTAACGCGGGTACGAACGCTTTCAGCTTTCCGCGCGAAAGACGCCATCGCAGTGTTTTCGCACAACGCAAGCAAAGCCCATACGGTCAAAACCGTATCGTCCGCGGCGGAGTTATTCGGTACAAGCCGTGTGGTATTTCTCTGTATCAAACCTCAGGATTTTTATAAGCTCGCCCCGTTCACAACTGAAGAATCCCGGCATCTGATTATCATTTCCATTATGGCGGGGGTCCGCACGGCGAATATCAGGAATATTTTTCCCGGTGCGAGAGTGGTGCGGACAATGCCGAATCTCCCTATACAGATTGGGGAGGGCGTTATCGGATGGTGTCTTACAAAAGCTGAGTTCAGTTCAACGGAATATACGTTGCTTGAAAAACTCTTTTCGGTTTTTGGGTTGAGTGTTCCCCTCAGGGATGAGGGAATGCTTGATGCGCTTACGGCGATTGTCGGTTCGGGCCCCGCGTATGTTTTTTTGTTCGCGAACGCGCTTATCCGGTCGGCGGAGAGTCTCGGATTCGACAAGAAAACCGCTGAGCGAATTGTGTTACAAACGATGCAAGGTTCGCTCGCCTACGCCTCGGCTCAAAGAGAATGTAATCTCAATAAACTCATCTTAAAGGTACAATCAAAGGGCGGAACGACCGAAGCGGCACTGAAGAAACTAGATGTTGCACATTTCTACGCAGAGTGGAAACAAGCGATAGCCGAGGCATATCGTCAAGCGCAAGTGATTTCTTCGTATGAATCTAAATAACCTGAAAAAAGAAATAGCAAAGGCAAAGAAGGCGAGCGCGAGCTTGCTCTCCATTGGCGCACGAGAGAGGAGGAGCGTGCTGCTGAAACTTGCCGATATGCTTGTGAAAAACTCCCAACGGATTATTGAGGCCAACCTTACGGATATACGGGATGCAAAGCGCGCGGGTAAACCTGAAAGTTTTATCGAGCGGCTCACGCTTGATGAGGAGAAGATTTTTGGGATGTCGGAATCGGTTCGTACGATTGCGGACGCAAAGGATATACTTTTTGAAACGCTCGAGGAAGCGCGGAGGCCTAACGGATTACATATTAAAAAAGTCCGCTTTCCCCTCGGGCTTATCGCGACGGTGTATGAATCGAGACCTAATGTGACCATTGAGGCATTCACCATTGCGTTCAAGAGCGGGAATGCATTACTGCTGAAAGGGGGCAAGGAAATCTGTCACACCAACAGGGTGCTTGTCGCCCTGATACACCAAGCGCTCAAGGCGGAACGGATACGCACCGATGTGGCCAAAGATTTAAGCGGTCTTGATAAGAAACTCACGCTTGAACTCATGCGCAATTCGGCAATAGACTGCCTTATCCCCCGCGGAGGACAGCGGCTTGTTGCTTTTGTGAAGGAACACACCCGCGTCCCCGTTATCATCACCGGCGCTTCGGTTGTCCATACCTATGTGGACGAAAGCGCGAATATAACGGACGCCGTCCGGATTATCGTAAACGCGAAGACACGGCGCGTTTCAATCTGTAACGCGCTTGATGTGGTGCTTGTGCACAAAGATATTTCGTCCAAAATCTTACGGTCGCTGGCTATGGAGCTTTCAAGGCGAAATGTCGAAATACGTGCGGATGCGAAAAGTTACCGAATACTGAAACAGGGTGGGTACGCCCATCTGACACGCGCGAAAAAGACTGATTTCGACACCGAATTCCTTGACTATGTCTTGGCGGTAAAAGTCGTCGGAGACTTTGAGGAGGCGATGCGACACATAGAGGCACACAGTCTTGGACACAGTGAGGCGGTTGTTACTCGCTCAAAGGAACAGTCGGAAGAGTTTTTCCGCCGTATTGACGCGGCGTGTTTGTACGTAAACACCTCTACGCAATTCAGCGACGGCGTGGAATTCGGCCTCGGAGGTGAGGTCGGAGTGAGTACCCAGAAACTGCACGCTCGAGGCCCTTTTGCGACCGCGGAACTCACTACCTATAAATATCTTGTCGAAAGCAACAATGCAACGCGGGAGTAATTCTGTTTCGCGCAAATTTTGAATAGAAAAACTCCTCGCGCACGCAAATGGCGCGAGGAGGTCTGTATTGTCTTCTATTGCTTGACGAATGCGAAATCGTTCGCGTGCACGGCGATAATATCCGCAGAACGCCACTCCGCTTTTTCGACATCCGAAAGCTTCATATACCAAGGGATTTTCTCACGCAGACTCTTACTGGAGTCGCGTGAAAGTCCGCGCCCGAGCACGACACCCGTATCATCAACTACTTCAACGACATCGCGTTTGTCGAACTCGCCTTGAATTTCTTCAATGCCCGCAAGCAGAATTGAGGGGGATTTCCTCTCGGGATTTTCTCCCTGGCGAAGTATGTCGGCAAGGTAGGTGCTCACGACGATTTTTCCGGAAGGCGCGGCCGCGGTGCGGAGCCAGCTCTTCACAGGCTGCTCTTTCGGAGCGACAGTGGGGAAGGAGGTACCAAGTCTTTCGCCATCAACAATCCGCGTAAGCGCCGATGTCTCTGCGCCACTTGCGATATGCATCGGGATTCCAAGCGAGGTAATGACTTCGGCGGTGGTGAGCTTGCTTTTGATGCCCCCCTTGCCTTTATGTACGCCCGCCTCAAACGTCGTCAGAAACGCGCCAACATCGGTGATTTCGGGTATGAGGACTGCGCCTGCCATAAGAGGCGAACGGTCAAAAACGCCTGCCACATCCGTCAGAATGACCAGCCGGTCGGCAAGCACCATTGCCGTGGTCATAAGCGCGAGCTGGTCATTGTCGCTGAAATCAAGCTCCTCGGGCGAAAGTGCGTCATTCTCGTTGTAAACGGGAACGATGCCGTGCCGGAGCAGGCCTTCGGTGACAATACGCAAACTAAGATACCGAGTGCGGTCCGCGAAGTCCGCTCGCGTTGTGAGCACCTGCGCGCAGTCAATGTCTTGTTTCGCGAACTCCTCAATGTAGAGCGACATCAGCCTCGGTTGCCCGACGGCGGCAAGAATTTGCTCCCGAAGGAGCTTCTTGTCGTATTTGAAAGGCGAGGCGACATCAAATGCAGGGTCGGAAAGCGCTTTCGCTGACCGACCCGTGTGTACCGCTCCCGATGAGACAATGACGACTTGATAGCCGCGCTTCATCAGCGTGGCCACGTCCTCAACCAAGCCAGCAACGACATTTCTGGTATCCTTGCCGCCCAGTCCGCCCAACACGGCAGAGCCGATTTTTACTACGATTCGTTTCATATCTCCCTAAATGGACAACCCCCTAATGAGAGGGGGTGTTCTGTGAAAGTGAAGCTGTTTCGTGCGGTTAAGTTTCTGCAGTTCTTTCTTCCGCAACCGTTTGCCCGTGCACGTATCGTAATACCGCTCTTCGCCAGATTCGAGCTGACACCAGATGACCGTCCCTTCAACCGAAGGGAAAAACGAATCAACAAGTGACCTTCCTCTGACAGGAATCCTGCGACTAGGCCGCCACGGACCCTTTGTCTTGACGTCATAGCCGACAAGTAAGCCGGTGTGAGTAGTGTTGTGTGTGATACGACAGGTATAGTATGGTTCCGACATGAGCCAGCTCAATTCCGTCCATTGTTGTCCTCTTTCGAGCTTTTTGCATGGTCTTTCCTTTTGTTTCGGGTTGTTGAAGGGCTTTCCTTTTGTGAGGAAATTTCTTGGCTTTAGTTTTAAAGAACCCCGTTTCCTCAAATCACATTATATGTCGTATATGCATAAAATGTCAAGATTTTGTAACGTAA
>CAYHOU010000073.1:0-4704 GCA_964358195.1 uncultured Candidatus Saccharibacteria bacterium
CGACCGAAATTATTTCGGGAACCATCGCCTCGCTCGACCGTCGGATTCAGGAAACGGAACCCTTTAAGCTTGTCAAACAGGATAAAGAGAAAGGCGTCGCGATTATTAAAGAGCTTATAGTCGGATTGTATTCCGTTGCACGGATGCTCGAGCCGTTTATGCCCGAAACCGCGAAAAAGATAAAAGCTCTGGTACAAGAGAACAAAATGCCTTCGGAACCTCTTTTTCCGAGGAAGTAGGTTTGTGCTATCATCTCGAACATGGAAAAACACCCCCTCCACCTCAAAATCCCCGACCTCCAGACCTCGCCTGAGGTCTCTCGCGCTGTAGCAAAAGAAGAGCGTCTTTCGGGCGAGAACGTCCCAAACGACCCCGCCGAACGCATTGAGGCCTACATGTCCCGCCTTGAGAAAGTCTTCCTCAACAAAGACGAACGCGTGCGTGAGCGCAACCTGGAAATGTTCCGCGACCGGCTCTACGACGAACTGCTTATCAAGCGCGAGCACTTTCCCGAGAGCTACTTCGAACTCCAGAAACGCATCGCGCGGGAGCGCGGCCAGGCGGTGGAAGAGATTCCTCCGCAGGTACGCGAGCAGATGAAAGATGTTGCCATAGAAGACCAGAAGCATTCGCTCGACGCATGGATAGACTACCTCTCGTCGGACGACGCCGTCTATCCGCCGTGGTTCAAGTACTTCGTCTGGCGGACGGTCACCAAACTCTCCCAATTCGACAAAGAGCGCGGCGAGTTCAAAAAGCGCACCGACTCCACCGTCGCCCCCTTTCCCGACATCTACCGCGAGCCGCTTGCCCAAATCTGCGACCTCTACGAGAAGGTCAAGGCCGACAAAAAAACGCTGAAAAACCCCGAATTGCAGAGGCAATTCTCCCAAAAGTTCCCCTCATTCTACGCCGAACTCATTCAAAAATCCCTTGCCGCCTCGATGGAAAACCGCGAGGAAGTCCGCGGCAAGTGGATGAAATACGCCCAGAACGAAGAGGGAGCCGCCGAAAGGCTGTTTGCGTCCCTCGAGGGTAAAGGCACCGGTTGGTGCACGGCCGGCCACTCCACCGCAGAGACGCAAATCGAGAGCGGTGACTTCTATGTCTACTACAAGAACGACGCACAAGGGAATCCCACCCAGCCGCGGCTTGCCATCCGTATGGAGGGAGAGGGCAAAATCGGGGAAGTGCGCGGTATTCTCCCGCATCAAGGAGTCGAACCGATGATGCAGGAGGCGCTTGACGGGAAACTCAAAGAGTTCGGCGGCGAAGCGGACAGATACAGGCAGAAGTCGGCGGACATGCGGCTTCTGACGCTCCTTCTGCAGAAATCGCAAAAGGGAGAATTGTTTACACGAGAAGACCTGCTGTTTCTCTATGAAATCAACCGTCCTCCCATTCAGGGCTTCGGTTACGAGAAAGACCCGCGCGTAGAAGAAATCAGAGCGGCAAGGAATATGATGACAGACCTACCTGTCATATTTGAATGCAGACCCGACCAAATTACCTATCCCCCACATCCAGTTACGGAGCAAACCAAGGTGTATATTGGTCCGCTGTACTCGGGCATTTTTCAAACCGGTCTTGAACATATCTACACCTCCTTCCCCGAAGGCCGTATCAAACGCTATGAAACCGAACTCGGGGGCAAAGACAAGGAAGAAATCAAGACAGAACTCAAGGAGAAAAACATCTACGTCTACGACTGGACGAATCAGCTTATGGACAGTCCCGATTGCACCATGCTCGAAAGCAAAGAACACGCCGACCTCGTCCGCCTGACTGTCGCAGACCTCGGTTTCCCGAGCGGTGCAACTACCGAGCAAATCTACCAAAAGGCCGAAGAACTCGGACTCGAACTCTGTCCTGCAGAAACCGGCCTGCGCCTTCGACTTTCTACCGATGACCGTGACTACATGCTTATTGCCATGAAGCAGATTACCGACCGCGACGGCCACCCGGACGTGTTCAGCCTGGGCTCCGGCGGGGACAGGCTGGAGCTGCGCGCCAGCCGCGCGCGTCCGTCGTACGGGTGGGGTAGCGACTCTCAGTTCGTCTTCCTTCTCCGCAAGAAGAAACTTTGATACTCTCGCGCTTTGAATCTTTGAAATGACCCTCGGATACTCTGACCCTCTGATACTTCTTCAAAATATTTTTCTTATGCTATCATTTTCTCCGGTCAGGTTACATCGGGCGGTCACGCATTTCCCGAGACCTCTCCAGTTGACGCATGGTGAGAGTCCGCCCGGTCAAGGCTTGACGGAGAGGCTATGCGTTTTCTTTCAAAAAAAGAATCAACTTGGTGTGCGGTGCTCTGCGAGTCATGCTCGCGTAGACTTTGACACTTAGCTCATGGCTGTATGGATGGCACGGCACACAAACCGACCGCGACGGCAACCCGAACGTGTTCAACCTGAACTCCGACGAGGACAGGCTGAAGCTGAACGCCAACAACGCGAATCCGTCGAACAGGTGGGATAGCGACAATCAGTTCGTCTTCCTTCTCCGAAAGTCATTTCTTTTCTGGACTCATCTGGGTCCAGTTTTTCTTTTCGGGATTGTCGAGGCTATCTTTCCATGCGCAAAACCTTCGGCCAGCTTCTTCGAGCTTCACGGCGACTGCTTCCAACTGGGTATTTGAAATGACTTTGCCTTCCCACGCCACCGAGACGAAGTATTTCAGTATGTCCAAGAGGTGAATGCACTCCGCAATCAACTCCTTTTTCTTTGCTACTGGCTCTTTTGGAGTAAAATAGGCGGTGTAGGTGCGCGCTAATAAGTCGAGAAATGTTGTTTCAATTCGTACGCCAAGCGTATACCGCGCATTTTTTGCAATATGAGGAACGATAGAGAGCCACAGCAAATATCCCTCTTTGATGCGCTGCAAGATGGAGGCGTTTGCGAGAGAGAGAGAGAGAGAGAGAGTCGAAACGGGCTTTTGCATAGCTACGAGCATATCATTTCGCTCGATAATCTCCTAAACGCATGGCGGGAGTTTTTGCGGGACAAGCGGCGGCAAGGGGAGGTGGTGGAGTTTTCGGCGCATCTTTTGGATAACGTCCTGCTCCTACGTCGTGAACTTACAAGCCGGACGTATCGGCACGGGCCGTATCGTCCTGAGAAAATCAACGACCCGAGACCGCGCGATATTCACATCGCGCCCGTGCGCGACCGACTTCTGCACCATGCAATCTATCGTATCGTGTATCCGTACTTCGACAGGACCTTTATCTTCGACTCATATTCTTGCAGGCGAAGTAAAGGCACACACCTTGCGTTCAACCGATTCCGCGAATACGCGCGGGACGCTTCGCACAACCATACGCGGACAGTATGGGTGCTGAAGTGCGACATCCGCAAGTTCTTCGCGAACATTGACCATACCGTCCTGAAAGAAATACTTTTGCGGCATATCAAGGATGCTGATACGCTACGCCTTCTTTGTACCATTATTGACAGTTTCCATACGAAAGACCGGCACGGAGTCGGCTTGCCGCTCGGCAATCTCACCTCCCAGCTTTTGGTGAATGTCTACATGAACGAATTCGACCAGTTCGTGAAGCACGAACTCCGCGTCGGGCATTTTGTGCGTTATGCGGACGATTTCGTGATTTTGGGCTTAATGGTACTTTTGTAAGGCTACAAGGCTCCACCAAGCAATGTTTTCACCATTTTCATTTTTTGATCACGGGACAAACCAGCATGGACGGCGATGGAGTTTTTGACTTTCGTAAATGCACCGTCAAGTGAGTTCGTTGTGTTGGGAATATGCAGGTCGGGGTAGCGCAGAAACGTGAACAAGTATGGCAGATGTCGTTTGATGCTGTCCCGTGCGCTCCGTAGCTTCCGGTGTGTGTAGGTGTAGCGGTTACTTTTTTCATTCAAGCTTTTCTCTTTCAAAAACATCTCCCATTTTTCACACCATCTGGTAAACACGTCAGTGAACACTGCTTCAGTGCTCACGGTCAGCGTATTCACGAGCGCGAGGAGTTCAATGCCCGCAGGAAGTTGGGGGTTTGTTGTGATACACCGGATGACGATTTGCTTCTGGTGGAAGTGGCACATCTGCACCGGCAGCCCCTTAAACAGCCACGACAGAGCCACTTTTCCGTCTCCCACGATGGCCAGAATGGTAAATCCTCTTTCTCGGAGCGTCTGCAAGGCGACTTGGTAACAGTAGGTGCTCTCGGAAGGTACGACCTCCACATACACATTTTCTTTCTCATGCGGGTCACGCACCACGAATACCCACTCATAGCCCACCTTACTCGCGTCCATGATTGCGACCATGGCACGTGGTATGGCAGGCACGAATGAGGGTTCGTGCGCGTTCAGTTGGTTGCGCACCCACTTTTCTGAACGATGATAGTTTTTCTTCAGCGTATCTACGGTTGCGTACCGGAAACAAAAATCAAACCAGAGGTTTTTTCTGACTCGAGAGAGGAGGTCTTTCTTCTTGATGACTTGAAATTGAGTTCTGCACTCCCGACACTTGTATCCTTGTACGCCTCTAAAAAATCCATTCTTTTTTACCAACATCGTCCCACAGCGAGGGCAGGAAATCGTTTTTTTTCGTCATATATCCAAATTACGGCTTACTTAAAGCCCATCTTACCATTCCAGCCTTACAAAAGTACCATTAAGCCGAAAAGGAGAGGTTCTGCATCGAAAAGATGCTTGGGTTAGGCGAGAGTTTCGGGA
>CAYHOU010000074.1:0-4686 GCA_964358195.1 uncultured Candidatus Saccharibacteria bacterium
GGAAGACCCGAAAAAGGAGGTCAACATCTACGTAAACTCACCGGGCGGTTCGGTTACCGCGACCATGGCGATTATTGATACGATGAACCACATCAAGAATGATGTGGCGACAACCTGTGTCGGTATCGCCGCCTCGGGCGCCGCGATGGTGCTCTCGGCAGGGAAAAAAGGCAAACGCTATATTCTTCCGAACGCGGAAGTCATGATTCATCAACCCTTAGGCGGCGTGGAGGGACATGCAACGGACATCGCGATTACCGCGAAGCACATTCTCCAAACGAAAGAAAAGCTCAATAAAATGCTCGCGGCAAACTGCGGAAAGCCGCTCGCACAGATTGAAAAGGATGTGGAACGCGACTTTTTTATGACCGCAGAAGAGGCGAAAAAGTACGGCATTGTGGATAAAGTTATTCAGGTAATCCAGTAGTGTCTCCTCTTGCCTCCTCCCCTCTTTAGAGGGGAGGATTTGAGGTGGGGTGTTTTGCTCGTATTTTCGCATCTCCTTTCGTACGCCTGCCCTGTAGTCAGCTTCGCTGTACTACTGGGGTTTGTATTGTGCTGTACTTTTTCACAACAAGGCGGTACACTCTAGACGTAGCATTAAAAATGATAGTTTGGGTTTGTTAATAAAAGCGCCACCTTCCTGAATAAGGCCTATTGTTTCAAAGTATGTCTTCAAAGCAACTAGCTTTCATAGGGACAAAAAACGCCTAATTAGCGGACTCTTTTAATAGTATGTCAATAAAACTCGTGGTGCTCCTTGCGAGCGCCGCGGGCATCATCGGAATCGCACTCGGCTACTACCTTCGGCTGATCATTTCGCTTGGAAAGCGAGGCTCAATGGAGCTTCAGATCAAGTCGATGGAACTTCGGGCGACGGAGGAGGCGAAGAAAATCACGCTTCACGCGCAGGAAGAAGCGGCCAAAGTGCTTCACGAAGCCCGCAGTGAACAAAAGGAAAAAGAAGATAAACTCAAGAAAACAGAAGAGCGCCTTATCAAAAAAGAAGACCTGCTGGATAAACGGCAGACCGACATTGATAAGGAGGTGGAGGATATCAAGCAGAAGATTGCCGAAGTAAAACGCGTAAAGGAAAAGGTGGACGCGATGGAGCAAGGCAAGCGCTCCGAGCTTGAGAAAATCGCGCACCTTTCCGAAGAAGAGGCCAAGGCGCAACTCTTTGCTACTTTTGAGAAGAAATACGAAGAGGACATCTTGATGCGTATGCAGAAACTGGAGCGTTCCGGCGAAGAACGTCTGGAGAAGCGCGCACAAGAAATTCTTACGACCTCCATTCAACGCCTCGGGAACAGCGTTTCTCCCGATATTTTGACGACGACCGTCAATATCCCGAACGACGAAATTAAGGGCAAGATTATCGGCAAGGAAGGCCGCAACATCAAAGCGTTTGAGCGCGTCACGGGTGTTGAAGTGATTGTGGACGACACGCCGGGGACTATTACCATCTCGTCATTTGACCCCATTCGCCGACAAATCGCGCGCATCGCGCTTGAAAATCTTATCTTGGATGGCAGAATCCAGCCAGCCAAGATTGAGGGTATCGTTGAGAAGGCCCAGCAGGATATCAACAAAATCATCAAAGAGAAAGGCCAGCAAGCCGCGTACGAATGCGGAGTCATCAATCTTCCTCCGCAAGTTATCGCGATTTTGGGACGTTTGCATTTCCGCACGAGTTACGGCCAGAACGTGCTTCAGCACTCCATTGAAATGTCGCATATCGCAGGTATGATTGCCGAGGAACTCAAGGCGAACGTCGCGATTGCGAAAGCCGGAGCGCTTCTCCACGACCTTGGTAAAGCGGTAGACCACGAGGTGCAGGGCACGCACGTGGAAATCGGTCGCAGGATTATGCAGAAATTCGGTGTTGACCCCCTCGTGATTAAGGCGATGGAAGCCCACCACGGCGAATATCCGTACGAAACTCTTGAATCCTACATCGTGCAGACCGCGGACGCCATTTCAGGCGCTCGCCCTGGCGCACGGCGCGACTCAGTTGAGAACTATCTGAAGCGTCTTGCGGAACTCGAAGCTATCGCTACCTCCTTCCCCGGCGTCGAAAAGGCATACGCCTTGCAGGCTGGCAGAGAGATACGCATCTTCATCTCTCCGGAAAAAGTGACCGATCTTGAAGCAAAGAACATGGCCCGGGGCGTAGCCGACCGCATAGAAAAGGAGCTGAAATACCCTGGAGAAATCAAAATTACCGTCATCCGGGAGACGCGGTGTATCGAATACGCAAGGTAAGATTAAAGTTGGAAGATTTAAGATTAAAGTAAGAAAAGTCCGCATCTTCCTCCCCTCCTTTCTAAGGAGGGGCTAGGGAGTGGTAGCGCCTTAATTCTCCCTTTGCAAAAGGGAGCAGACGAAGTCGAGGGATTTGTCTTGCAAAATAAAAGCGCGGGGTCTGGTGCCTCGCGCTTTTGAATTGATGTGCATCTTTTTACGGGATGGCTCGTGCAAACTCCGTTCGGAGGAGACTTCCCCATTCTGCATCAAGTGGTGCTTCTTTTGATGTATCCACCGTGATGATTGCATCCACTTCCTCAGGAGTAGCACCGACATCGCCATAGAGGAACCGCATACCCATATCAACCCCGCCCGACGCGAGGTCCTCAGTGGAAAGACGCTCAGTCACCTTCTGGCGCGTTTTAAGCAACAGAGTTGAGATATACCATTCCCCTTGCTCCGCAGCTATCCTATGAACGTTTCCATCTTTTGTTCGAAAGTAAATCTCCACAAAGTCACTCCCCAAGCGGCTTAAGGGGGCCATATCGCATGTTATTCCGATACCGTCACCGACTACTACAGTAACATCAAGAGGTACTGTGTGAAGATTGGAAAATCCAACCATTTTCAATGTTCTGCTCATATTCTCCTCCTATATTAGACAAGTCCCAGAATAACAACCAAAGCAAAAACCGCCTCTTTGTTAGGTGGTTTTTGCTACGTCATTTGAATATGGAGATTCCACAATCCGGCAACGACATTGACCAGTCTGTCGTCAAACCCATTCTTGTTGCGGTATACGTCGGAAACGCAACGGAAACGCTTGATTCCTCCTATGGCATGCTCAACAGGCATGCGCACTGAAGAAATGAGGCGGTTAAGCGCTTTGTCCGCATCGGTAAGTACGCCTCCTCTCGGTTTTTTCTTCGGTATGAGCGTAGTGGGGTGCAGATGCTGTAATCCTTGAAATCCTGTATCCGCAAGGATTGATACTTCGTCAGGTATACGGAAAGAAAGCAGGTTTTTGTCAGCAAGTCTTTTGTCATGCACTCGTCCGTGTTTTGATGGAGTTACTATCAAAATCCTCTTCTTTTCGTTCGCAACTATCACATTCTTGCGCGTATGCCGTTTTTTCTTGCCCGAATAGTGCTTTCGTTGGGTTTTGTCCTTCTTTCCGCGTATGGTTGGCCGTTCTATGCCATCTATCAGCACCTCTTTGATACCGGGGAACGCGGCAAAGAACTCCTCTGTCGTGCTTATGCGCCGTTTGGGTAACACTACCTTCCTTCCAAGCGTTTTCTCCAAGAGAGGCAGAATATCATGTGTCCAGCCATGAGCGCGGGATTTAGATGATGCGAACACAAACCCCGCTACGTCAAAGGTAGGGTATGTCTTTACGTAAAAAAGTATGTAAAACAGCTTTCTCCTTGGTGATTTTATCCTTCCTTCCGCTCCTCCTCCTACCGCACGCCTTCGTGTCATGGACTCGCGATGTTCCAGAAGTATGTGCTCAAATGCGAGGAGGAGCGCGTTAAATTCCTCTTTAGAGACTCCTAACACCGCCTTCGTCAAACGAGGGTTACTCAATACTTTGTCTATGTCCATATGAAAAAACATACGTTGGTAATACGTATATCTTCTCATAATTGTTAATGTGGGACAAGTCTATTGGGTTCAAGTTTGTCCTAATTCAATAACTTTTTAGAGTATTTGTCAATCTTTACCGTCCTATTGCCTCAAAAATGGCCTCCTATATAATGGAAAGCATCTTTAGCCGTTATTTATAAGGTCGACTCTTACTAGGTAGCAAGTAATTTACGAATGTCGGACTGCGGGTCTTATTCGTAGGTATTCGCAGATTCGTTTCATTTGCAGATTCGTTTTATATATGAACAAACAGGGTATTGTAGAAGCAGTTCACGGAGTACTCGGCGGCACGAAGGTGCAAGCGGAGCAAGCGGTAGACAAGGTGCTTGAATCAATCGTGAGTACGCTAAAGACCGGAGAGGAAGTTTCCATCGCCGGACTCGGCATTTTCTCGGTCAAACAGCGCGCCGCCCGTCAGGCACGCAATCCCCGCACCGGCGAGATGGTGCAGGTAGCCGCGATGAAAGTCCCGAAGTTCCGCGCCGCCAAGGGTCTCAAGGACGCAGTCAAGTGACGTAAAATAAGGAGCGCAGCGACTATATTTTGTGTCATCCCTGCGAAAGCAGGGATCCAGAGTGTCGTCCCGCACCGAAGCAGTAGCGGAGTAAGCCTGTAGTCGTAGACTATCGTAGACTAAGATGTGGGATCCAGTCCCCCACAAAACCCGCCTCTCGGCGGGTTTTGTGTGTGGCCCCCGAACCAACAACCGTGAGTGACTTGCATAGATGTTACACTTCTGTTACACTTGCTACATGCCCACCATTAAGCAAAGAATAAATATCACTGCGGATA
>CAYHOU010000075.1:0-4677 GCA_964358195.1 uncultured Candidatus Saccharibacteria bacterium
GGCTCATCCGAGGGGTTTTTCCGTTTTTAGAGATATTTTAGTGGGACACTACTGCGCCAAGAATCGTGAATATTGACAGAACTTGACAGGAATTGTGGATATGTTAAGAATAGTGTTCAAGAACTATTAATTGGCCCGTCTAACAGGCCTTAAATAAGATTCCTCACGCCTGCCTGTGCGTGTATGGCACGCAGACAAGGTCGAAACGGGAATCACAATCAATATGAATAAATCACCAGTTCAAGCGACAGATACTCTCGCGTTTAAGCCGAAGCAGGTTGTTAAGCGTTTGCTTGCCGTCCTCCCGGAAAGGGCGCGCGACGTTGTTATCAGTCGTTATGGTCTTGGTGAATCTCCCAAAAAGATGACCCTTGAGGCCATCGGGAAGAAATATGGGGTGACGCGGGAACGTGTCCGCCAGATTGAGAACTACGCGCTTATGAGCATCCGTAAGTCGCAGGCATACCAGAAGGAGAAGTCTGTTTTCACCGAGATGGAGCAGATTATTCATGGGCTTGGAGGCGTTATCGCCGAGGAAGAGCTCCTGGCGCATACAGCGGAAGATGCGACCGTGCAAAATCATATACACTTTCTGCTGGTGGTTGGAGAAGCCTTCAAAAGGGAAAAGGAGGATGAGCATTTCAAGCACCGTTGGTACATTGACGAGTCGCTTGCTGGAAAGGTTCACGATGCGCTCCGCAAGCTCTACAAAAGCCTCTCCGACAAGGACCTTGTCTCCGAGTTGGATATCATCGCGCAATTCCTCACCCACGTTGAGGATGTTGCCGATCACCTCAAGCATGAGAGCGTGGTTCGTAGGTGGCTGAATCTCTCCAAAACCATTTCTAAGAACCCCCTTGGTGAGTGGGGTCTTCAGACTTCCCCGAACATCCGAGCGAAGGGTATGCGAGACTATGCTTTTCTCGTCCTTCGGAAGCACGGCTCTCCCATCCACTTCCGTGAGGTTGCTAAGTCCATAGAAAAATTGTTTGGGCGCAAGGCACATGTTGCGACGACGCACAACGAACTTATCAAAGACCCGCGTTTTATCCTCGTCGGACGCGGACTCTACGCACTCGCAGAATGGGGATATATGAGCGGTGTGGTGAAGGACGTTATTCGCAAAGTCTTGGAAAAGAACGGTCCGCTTACCCGCGATGAAATCGTTTCCAAGGTGCTGAAAGAGCGCTATGTAAAGGAAAACACTATTCTGGTCAACCTGCAGAACCCGAAGTTCTTCAAGAAAGACCGCGAGGGACGGTACAGTATCGCCTCCTAGCTCTCATGTGAAAGACTCCGCTTAGTAGGTGGGGTTTTTTATTTCTTGGGTGGTTGCTATAATGGTGAGTAATTCACCTAATTTCTAATTGTCTAATTTCTAATGATATGTCAAAGGGCCTTGAGTATTTTACATTGAAGATTTTGTTAGGTGAACTAGGTAATTAGGTGAATTAGAAATTTGTCTACCATGTCCCACAAGCACACTCTTACCCAACGATTCAAACATTACGTGCTGGAACTCGTGGAAATCGCGGGGGAACTCGCCGCTGAAATGTTTGTCATGCCGCACGGTCATGGCAAGGGAACGTGGCTTCTCCTCATCGGTTCCGGATTTTCAGCCATAGCAATTGGTTTCGTTGTGTATCTTAAGGAAATTCCTATTCCTATTGACCCTCTCTGGGGACAGGTTTCGGGTTTTATTTATCTTTGGTCTCCGATTTGGCTCCCGATTATGCTCCTCAAAATCTTTTTGGAGATGTGGATGAAATATATAAGACTTGGGTTTGTTAGAAAAGCAGGTGAAGTATTGCTGGAAATACGCATACCGAAAATTATTGAGAAAACGCCAAAGGCGATGGAACTCTTTTTCATGGCAATGTATGAGACCGGAAGCGTTGACCTCGTGGAAACATATTGGGACGGCAAAGTGCGCCCATGGTTTTCCTATGAAATCGTATCTCTTGGAGGCGATATACATCTGTACGTCTGGACATGGAAAAAGTACCGAAACTCTTTTGAAGCGCAGATGTACGCGCAGTATCCGACGGTGGAAATCGTTGAAGCCGAGGATTACGCGAAGAAGAAAGTATATGATCCGCCAAATAACTTTATGTGGGGAACGCATTTTATTTTGCAAAAGCCCGACCCGTATCCGATTATGACCTACATTGACTACGGACTGGACAAGGAGACGGAAGAGGAGTACAAGGTTGACCCGCTTTCAACGCTTTTGGAGTACCTCGGTTCCATGAAGAAGGGCGAGCAGGTTTGGATTCAAATACTCGTTCAGGCGTACAAGATTCGCGGCCTGAAGGAAGGACAGCTTTTTAAAGATAAGGATTGGATAAAGGAGGGGCAGGTTGAAGCGAACAAAATTATGAAGCGCGACCCGAAGACGAAGAGTTCGCGTTCGCAAACAGAGACCGGATTCCCCATTATCCCGACACTGACCGAGTGGGAGAAAAAACAGGTTGAAGCCATAGAACGGAGCTTAGACAAACGCGCTTTTTGGTGTTCAATCCGGATGTGTTATCACGCGGAAAAGGAGGCGTTTCATCTCATTTCTCCGAGTATCACTGGACTTCTTGGGACATTCCGAAAGCCGTTCAATTCAAACTTGCTGAATGGGTTCAAGCTTGACGCCCACTCTTGGACCGATTTGCAGGACTCCACCAAGGACTTTCTCTTTCTCTTTGGACTTAAAAATAAGATGATGAAAATCTATATCACCAAATACGCCCGTTATTTCATTGACGCCTACCGTCGGCGTTCCATCTTTTACGCTCCGTTTCGTAATTGGAAGACAAGGCCCTTCATTCTGACTACGGAGGAACTCGCGACCATCTTTCACATTCCCGGCCAAGTCGTTACAACGCCGACCTTTGAACGAATTCCCTCAAAGAAGGTGGAACCTCCGGCGAACCTGCCTGTGTAATATCAATTACAAATTACATAGCCAATGTACCAATAAGAATCGGCTTCGTATATTTGTACCGATGTATCATTGGTAATATCCATGAATATTGACTGGCAACCCGAAAGCATAAACTCCCCCTCTGACATTTCACCTATGCCCGCGAAGGGCACATTTTATGAACGCTTTAGACAGCGAACGTTTTCGGTCTGGAAGCTTGTTTCTGTTTTTACGGTCTTGCTCTGCACATTGATACTCGTCTCTGCCTTTCTATGGAGTGCTCCGAAGGATTTTCCTGTCGGTGTTTCCGTTACCGTGAAGCAAGGAATGACTGCTGGCCAAATCGCTCTTCTGCTTGTAGAGGCGGATGCTATCCGCTCGCCGTTTTGGTTTAAGGTGTGGAGTGTGCTTCTTGGAGGGAACACGGGCATCAGAGCGGGCGAATACTATTTTTCCAAGCCACTGTCCGTTATTGAAATGGCGCGTAGGCTTACCGCGGGTTTGCAAAATCTTGAAGCGCTCCGCGTTACGATTCCGGAAGGCCTTAGCAATTCGGAAATCGCGGGAATTCTTTCCAGAAGTCTTAAAAGGTTTGACCGTGACCGATTCCTCTCCTTGGCCAGAAAAAAGGAGGGGTATCTATTTCCCGACACCTACACATTTTTTCCGAATACCACGGAAGAGGACATTGTCGCGGAAATGGAGGAGAATTTTAAGAGGCGCCTCGCCCCGTTTGAGAAAGAAATCGCTGAGTTTCCTCCGACTCAGGCTGATGTTAGACCACTTCACGCCGTACTGACAATGGCATCTCTCATTGAAGGGGAGGCGCGGACATCCGACACGCGCAAGCAAATCGCAGGTATATTATGGCAACGGCTGGAACTCGGTATGCCGCTTCAGGTTGACGCCGTGTTCCCGTATATTCTTGGAAAAAATACCTATGAGGTTACGACGGAAGATTTAAGGGTTGATTCTCCCTACAACACATATATACACGCAGGTCTTCCTCCGGGACCGATTAACAATCCGAGTCTTGACGCGATAACCGCAGCGTTGAATCCGGCGCCATCACAGTATCTCTATTACCTTTCCGATAAGGACGGGATAATGCATTATGCCGTTACCCACGAACAGCATCTCATCAATCGGGCGCGCTATTTAGGGAAATAACTGAATAACTCATCACCGTTAACTGAATGACTGAATAACCAAAGTCTCTGTCATTCCCGCGGAGGCGGGAATCCAGAACCGTATGCACTATAATTGCGGTCGTAGAGATAGTGTAAAACAGGAAAGAAAAATAGCGACAGGGTTGCTGTCGCCACTCACAAAGATGATTGGCTGTTATCGGGTGGGGACGGCTTGCTCTGCCGGTTGGATTTCGGAAAGGTTCGGAGGGATGCAAAGGGCTGTATAGAAAAGCGCCCTGAAAACCTTCTCGGAAATTTCCGCAACGATTGCCCTTTGCTGTGAAAGTACGGCTTGAACCCTTGGGTCTTTCCACGGTAGCTCTGGGTCTGTCTTCTTGAGCTCTCCCAGCTTTCCGGCAAATTCTTGAAGGAATGAGGAGTCCATTCTCAACGTGAACTCCCCCCAGGCAATCGGAATCCTAAAAGCGAGTCGATCCTGTAGGCTCATGGGTTTAGTGGGTGAAGGAACGCCAAATCGTGTGTTTAACATATGTTTGCTTTGGTGGAATTGTTTTTTCTCGGCTTTGTTGCATGAAAATCTCTCAACCATCTCAAAACCGCCCCGACTCTCGT
>CAYHOU010000076.1:0-4652 GCA_964358195.1 uncultured Candidatus Saccharibacteria bacterium
GGAGGTCGATTCTCATTAACGCTAATCAAGGAAAAGAAAAACGGATGCACGATGTTCTAGATTCTGACTGGAGGGATTCTTTTCTTTAGAAACATGGCAAAGAAGAAACGAAAGGCGACGAAGAAGCGCAAGACGGCAAAGAAGACCAAAAAGCGCAAGACTTCAAAGCGCCGGCGATAAACCAAAACTCCCCCGACATACATCGGGGGAGTTTTGTGTCTGTAATTGCCACTCTAAATTAGGCGTAGCGTGTGTTAAGGATAAAGGATTAAAGATTAAGGATTTCTGTGCTAGTATTGCCCCATGTTTGACGGACTGAAAAAGCTATTCGGCGACGATACGACGGCCAAACTAAAGCCTCTTTGGGGGAACGTGGAGAAAATAAACCGGCTTGAAGAAGGCCTCAAAGTACTTTCTTCCGAGGCGCTTAAAGGTAAAACCTCCGAGCTGAAGGAACGTTTGCAAAAAGGCGAGACGCTGGACGATATCCTACCCGAAGCATTCTCGCTTGTTCGCGAGTCGGCGCGGCGCACCTTGGGAGAAAGGCATTTTGACGTGCAACTTCTCGGCGGGCAGGTACTGCATAACCGAGGCATCGCTGAAATGCGGACCGGAGAAGGAAAGACACTTGTCGCGACGCTTCCCTCGTATTTGAACGCTCTGGAAGGGGAAGGCGTGCATATTGTTACAGTAAACGATTATCTTTCACGCCGCGACGCGGTGTGGATGGGGCAAATACACCACTCGCTTGGGTTAACGGTGGGTGTTGTCAACCATGATAGTTCATTTCTCTATGACCCGACGCATACTTCACCTGCAGAGCAAGCGAGTGGAATTTCCAATAACCAATTTCCAATTTCCAAACCGACACAAGGTGTCGTCCACGCGAAAGCGGGGAACCAGAACGGACTGGATTCCCGTCTCCGCGGGAATGACAGTCAAGTAAAGGACAAACTTGACGAGACGAGAGACCTTCTTGGCTCGTTCAAAGTTGTTCATGAATTTCTGCGCCCCTGCACGCGGCGCGAAGCGTATGCCGCGGATATCACCTACGGCACCAACAATGAATTTGGGTTTGATTATCTGCGCGACAATTTGGAATACGACGCTGGTAGACTCCGCCAACGCGATTTCAACTATGCGATTGTGGATGAAATTGATTCCATTCTTATTGACGAGGCGCGCACCCCCTTAATTATTTCGGCCCCCACAGGCGATTCGGAAGATTTGTACGCGAGGTTCGCGGAGATTGCGGGAGGTCTTGCGGTGGAGACGGATTTCACGGTGGACGAAAAACAAAAAGCGATTCAGCTGACGCCCGCAGGTATTGAGAAAGCGGAAAAGGCGCTCGGCGTGGACAACATCTACACCGAAAAAGGCATCAAGTACGTACACCACCTTGAAACCGCCGTGCGCGCCAAGGCGCTCTTCCATCTTGATAAGGAATATGTAATTGTGCCCACCGAAGGCGGGTCCGCCTCGGGCGGAAAGAACGGCGAAATTATTATCGTGGACGAATTCACCGGCCGTATGATGCCGGGGAGGCGCTGGAGCGAAGGATTGCATCAGGCGATTGAGGCGAAAGAAGGCGTGAAGGTGCAGAAGGAATCCCGCACATTCGCGTCCATCACGTTCCAAAATTATTTCCGGATGTACAAAAAACTCGCGGGAATGACCGGCACCGCAAAGACCAGTTCCGAGGAGTTTTACAAAGTGTACGGGCTTGATGTTATCTCCATTCCCACCAACAAGCCGATTGCCCGCGTTGACCGCAACGACCAAATTTTCCAGACTGAAACGGGGAAGTATAAAGCCATCGCGAAACAAGTCGCGGAGCTCAACAAGAAAGGCCAGCCTGTGCTCATCGGTACGGTGTCAATTGAGAAGAACGAAGTGCTTTCGGAGTATTTGCGCACGGTCGGAGTTCCGCACGAACTCTTGAACGCCAAAAACCACGAACGTGAAGGCGAAATTATCGCGCAAGCAGGAAGAAGAGGCGCGGTCACCGTCGAGACCAATATGGCGGGGCGAGGCGTGGACATCAAGCTCGGAGGCAATCCGCCGAAAAAAGAGGAGGCGGAGGCGGTAAAAGCCGCGGGAGGACTCTTTGTTCTCGGCACCGAACGCCACGAAGCGAGGCGCATTGATAACCAGCTCCGCGGACGCAGTGGACGGCAAGGAGACCTCGGGGAGACGCAATTTTTCGTATCCATGGAAGACACGCTGATGCGGGTTTTTGCCGCGGATACCATCAAGAACGTGATGGGGAAATTTGGCATTCCCGAAGACGAACCGATAGAAAACAGGATGATTACCCGCTCGCTTGAATCGGCGCAGACCAAAATTGAAGGCTTCAACTTTGATTCGCGCAAGCACGTCTTGGAGTACGATAACGTCTTGAATCACCAGCGCACGGTCATTTATGAGCGTCGCCGTAAGATACTGCTGGGTGGTCCCGAAGCAGTGGACGAATATCTCTCGGCATTACTCGAACAAGGTTCGACCTTGGCTCGGGAAAAAGGTCGGACCTTGTTCGAGGCAAAGAAACGCCAACTTGGCGCAGACTTCTACCCCGCCATCCAACGTCTCATCCTCCAGACCATAGACCTGTTTTGGGTGGAGCATCTGGAGGTTATGGATTACCTCCGCGGTTCGGTGAACCTGCGCGCTTACGGCCAGCGCGACCCACTCGTGGAATACAAAAAGGAGGGGCTCAAACTTTTCAAGGATATGGAGGAAAATATCGTGAATCAGGTGATGCAGGTTTTTCCGCACGTCGGTGGCGCTCCCATACAGGAACAGGTGAAATTACAGGAAGTGCACGAACAGGCTCAACTTATCGGAAGCGGTGATGAAGAATCGGATGCAAAGCATCAGGGAAATATCCCCCTTAGTAAAGTGGGCCAGGGGGTTGTGAAAAATCCCGACGGCTCACGTATTGGCAGGAACGACCCTTGTTACTGCGGAAGCGGAAAGAAATTCAAAAAGTGCCATGGAGCGTAGTTCTTATTTTCTTCCCCTCTTTAGAGGGGAAGTGCCGAGCCCGCGAGGCGAAGGGGTGTGGTTATGAAAGTTAAAATAAGCAACATTTCCTCGCTCAAAGGCCGAAGACGTAATCTTCGTCAAAAGGCTACACCACAAGAGCTGATGCTGTGGTCTCGATTTAAGAATGAACAGACAGGTTTCAAATTCCGTCGTCAACATTCATTTGGAAACTATATCGCGGACTTTTACTGCAGAGAAAAATCACTAATTATTGAAATAGACGGTTCATAACATCTTGACCGAGAAGGATATGATGTGCAACGTACAATGTTCCTTGCAACCCTCAAATTGTGTGTGATAAGGTTCGGTAATAATGAAATCAATACCAACATGGACGGTGTGCTGACGAGAATTATGGAATTACTGGAAAACTAAATACCCCCTCTCAATCTCCTTCTTACAGAAGCTGTACACTTTTCGCTTTTTGAAGACAAAACGCTCAAAGTCTTGCGAAGCTCCAAGTGTTCGCTTCTCACCTCTAAAGAGGGGAAGAGGTGGCCATTATGAAAATAATTCTCGGTTCACAATCCGAAAACAGAAAACAGGTGTTCCTGAAAGCGGGGTATGTCTTTGACGTACTCATCTCCAACATAGACGAGAAGGCTATCCGGCACGAAGATTTGTACGAACTCCCGCTCCGTCTCGCGAAGGCGAAAGCCGAGGCACTCCTGCCGAGAATAAAAGAGCCCGCGCTACTTATTACTGCGGATGTCGTGACGATTTGGAACGGGGAATTGCGGGAAAAACCGCGCGATTTTGATGAGGCGCGCCGTTTCCTGAAGTCCTTTTCCGAAAGCCCACACCCCGTGGAATGCGTGAACGGCATCGTGGTTACCAATACCGCCACCGGCGTTTCCGCCACCGGCAACGATATTTCAAAGGTATGGTTTGGGAAAATCCCAGATGAGTTTATTGAAACTCTCATTCGGGAAGGCAATGTCTGTAATTGGGCTGGAGCATTTACTCTCCTTGACCCGCGAATGAACACTCTCGTGGTACGCAGAGAAGGTACCTATGAGAGTGTATTGGGAATGCCACTTAATGTGGTGGAGGAGTGTGTTAAAAGTGTAGAATAAGGGAATGGAAAACGAACAACGGCCAAAAGTAGGGATAGGTGTCATGGTGCTTAAAGATGGCAAGGTACTTCTTGGTAAGCGCAAGAGTTCCCACGGTGCGGGCGAGTGGGCATGGCCCGGCGGACACATGGAGTATATGGAATCCTACGAAGGATGTGTTCGCCGCGAAGTGCGTGAGGAAACCGGCATAGAAGTAAAGAATGTGCGTTTTCTTCGTCTGTACAATCTTAAGGAATATGCGCCCAAACACTATGTGGACATTGGATTTGTTGGAGATTGGAAAGAAGGAGAACCGAAAGTAATGGAGCCGGAAAAATGCGAGCGATGGGAGTGGTTTGATATGGCCAAACTGCCGAAGCCGCTGTTCGCGACTGTTCCGAGCTTTATTGAAGCGTACAAAACCGGCAAGAATTATTTTGATTTCTGATTCGTATCTTCAAACGTTTAACTTGCAACTTTAAACTTTCAACTATTCTATGCCCCACATTCACGAAAAAATAGATTTTACCGTTGAAGTATTTATCGTGCATA
>CAYHOU010000077.1:0-4608 GCA_964358195.1 uncultured Candidatus Saccharibacteria bacterium
ATTTTGCTTCATTGTCCTATAGGCATGTCAATGAAGCAATAGAGTCTCCCTCATAGAGCTTCATAATGCGCACTCCTTGCGTCTGGCGCCCGAGGCTCGCGATTTCATTCACGCCCGTGCGGATGACTTGGCTCTTTTTTGAAATAGCTACAACTTCTTCCTCGGGGGATGTAATGACGTGCGCCGCGATAAGCTCGCCTGTTTTAGACGTGATTTTGGCGGTCTTGATGCCGGACCCTCCGCGTTTCTGCGTCTTGTATTCTTTGAGTTTGGTTTTCTTGCCGTAACCGTTCTGCATAATGACGAGAAGTTCAGGATGCTCCATTTTCCTGGACACAATGCCGGTGCCGACGATGGAATCGCCTTTTCCGAGACGCATCGCGTTCACACCACCCGCGCCCCGTCCCATCTCGCGAATATCACTTTCTTTAAATCGGATTGATTGACCCTTCTTCGTGACGAGAACGGCTTCATCACCCTTCTCAACAAATGATGCCGATACAAGCTCGTCTCCCGGCTTCAGCTTAATCGCGATAAGACCGCTCCGGCGCACGTCGTGGAAGCCGGATGCCGCCGTTTTCTTGCCGACGCCGTTTTTCGTGAACATAAGGAGAGAGAGCGCCGTTGTCTTCACGGCCTTCGGCATCGGAAGAATAGACGTGACTTTCTCGTCATCCGCGAGCGAGAGGAAATTCATAATGGATTTGCCTTTGGTCGCGCGCTTCCCTTCCGGAATTTCGTACATCTTTATCTGATACGCCTTGCCTTTATCGGAGAAAAAGAGGAAATCGTTATGCGTCGTACCGGTCACCACGTGCGTGACGAAATCTTCGTCTTTGGTATCAAGGTCCACGACACCCACGCCTCCCCTCCGCTGTTTACGGTATTCTTCGGGGTCGGTGCGCTTAATATATCCGCCTTTGGTGAGCACTAGCACCGCTTCCGTATCGGGAATAAGGTCCTCCTCGGAAAATTCTTTAACACCCGACTTCTGTACGCGCGTCCTCCGGTCATCGCCGTATTTCGCGCCGATGTCTTCAAGCTCCTTCTTGATGACGGCGAGAATTTTCTTCGCGCTCCCGAGAATGGATTTGAGTTCCGCGATGAGAGTCTGCACTTCGCGGAGTTCGTCTTCAATCTTTTTGCGTTCCAGTCCGGAAAGTTTCTGCAAGCGCATATCCAAAATGGCCTGCGCCTGAATTTCGGAAAACCTAAAGGTCTTTATGAGTCCCGTCCTTGCCTCATCAACGTCTTTGGACTTTTTGATGAGTTTGATGATTTCGTCAATATGGTCCAGCGCTTTCTTGAGACCGAGGAGGATATGCTCGCGCGCTTCGGCCTGCCGGAGGTCAAAAGCGGTTCGGCGCCTCACTACTTCTTTGCGGTGAATGATGAACTGCTCAAGAATCGCTTTGAGGGAAAGTGTCTGCGGGACGCCGCTCACAAGCGCCACGACGTTGAAGTGGAATGACTCTTCAAGCTGGGTGTGTTTATACAGGAAGTTGAGCACCTTTTCGGGATAGCTTCCCTGCTTTAGGTCAATCACCACGCGCACATCGCTCGTGGATTCGTCGCGTAGTCCCTTGATACCGTCTATTTTCTTCTCGCGGACAAGGTCGGCGATTTGAATAATCATTTCCGCTTTATTCACGCGGTACGGTATGGAGGTGATAATGATGTGGTGCTGGCCGCTTTTTTGCTCTACGATTTCGGCGACACCACGCGTGACGACGCCGCCTTTTCCGGTCGCGTAGGCATGCCGGAGGTCCTGCGAGCCGAACACGATGCCTCCTGTCGGAAAGTCGGGGCCGGTGACGAACTGGAGCAGGTCTTCGGTTGTCGCGTCTTCGTTGTCTATGAGGTGAACGGTGGCCGAGAGAACTTCACGCAGGTTATGAGGAGGAATGTTGGTCGCCATACCGACGGCGATACCGAGCGTGCCGTTGAGAAGGAGGTTCGGCACGGCGGAAGGAAGCACGACCGGCTCTTTGTGCGTGCCGTCGTAGTTGGGACGGAAATCAACCGTGTCTTTTTCAATGTCGCGAAGAAGCTCGCCGGCAAGGCGCGACATTTTCGCTTCGGTGTACCTGTACGCGGCGGCACCGTCTCCGTCTTGCGACCCAAAATTTCCTTGTCCGATGACGAGCGGATAACGGAAAGAAAACGTTTGCGCCATTTTCACCATCGCATCGTAGACGGAAATATCGCCGTGCGGATGATATTTACCGAGTACATCGCCGACGACTGTCGCAGATTTGCGTGTCTTGGCCGAAGCAGTGAGACCCATTTCGTTCATCGCGTACAGGATTCTGCGGTGTACGGGCTTCAGGCCGTCGCGCACATCGGGAAGCGCGCGGGAGGTGATGACTGACATCGCGTAGTCAAGATACGACTCCTTCATTTCGGTCGTGATGCTCCGTCCGATGACGTTTTGATGCACTGGTATTTTTGGTTCAGGAGAGGGCATATCCCATAGTGAAATTTCAGGTCGTCCCGTTGCGGACGGAACTATCCTAAGGATTTAATTCAGTCGTGGAAATAATAGTATGTGATATACACTGATTTTTATACAATCCCGCAACCTGAAATTCTACTACGGGGCATAAGAAATCTAACTCCTAACTCTCTTTAGGTGGTATGTATTACTGTGAATTATGGAACCCTCTGTTCCGTCATTGCGAGGGCGTATAGCCCGAAGCAATCCATGCAGTGCTTTTTGGTTGTTTCTGGATTGCTTCGCTACGCTCGCAATGACAGAAAGAGACGCAGAGCGAGAGTTTCGTAATTCACATATATACTACTACAAAACCAACCGGCACGCCACCATGCGGTGCCGTGCTGGAGGCCGTTTTTTGAACACAAAACGTACTACTTACAGCGCCCGTCCGAGAGCCAATCTCCGCCCTGTTGTTCACATTCAGCCTGCGCCTGCATCTCATTTTGCGCCTGCCCCTGATGAATAGGAGAAGTCGTGGCAGAAAAGATACCATCAGGAAGCTTTGGAGCAGAGACCTGACTCCCACTCATGTACTGCTCAAGAAGCCCGAGAAATGCCTCAGTTGCTTTACCTATCTTACTCTTATAATCAGCATAAATACCATCAAGCTGCTGGAGCTTAACCGCGACTTGATTCTGAATTTTCAATTGTTCCGCCCTAATACTCGCCTCAATGACTTTTTTCCTTTCTGCATATTCCGCCTGCAACTTACTCTTTGCCTCTTTAAACGCCTTTTCAGCGGAACTCTTTGCAGTTCTATATGCTCGCTCGGCCGCTCTCTTTTCGCCGTCTGACTGGGCCTCTTTTACATCATCATCATACTGCTTTTGGGCCGCGAAGAGGGTGTCGTATACGGTTTGTGACGGCCCCGAAAGGTCAGACTTCAGTTTTTCCTGAAGTTTTGCATAAAAGGCAGTGTTGGCTTTCTTCAATTCATTCTTTGCAAAAGTACCTTGCGCCTTTATCTTGGTAACGGCCGCCTTATACGCCGCATCGGCATTAGGCATTTTGCTAGATGAGTTTGCGGCCGAACCGACCTCCGCTGTTTGCGCTTCTCCGAATAATCCCGTGCTTTGGAATATGGGAGTAACCAAAACTCCTCCCGCGATAAGGACGAGGCCTCCCAATACCAGCGATGCTGTTTTGTTCATTTTTTTAAATAAGTTGATAAAAAGGGACTGTAATGAGGTAAGTGTACCCCCCCAACTGATAAAAACACGCTATTGCTGTGGATAACTAGAAGTTATCGGGACGGCTTCATCGGGTTTTGCGGGCGCTTTGACCTCTAGGGGAGTATTTGAAAAAGCTTTCTTCATATCCTGGAACGCTGTCCCCACATCTGCAAAGAATGTGCCGACATTCTCGGTTACCGCTTGAAATGGACCAGTCCCTTCTTCCTGCGCTACGACTGGTGCGTCGCTCCCTTGAGACGAGAGATTGACGAGCCAGAAGAGCACAGTGATGCCGGTCAGCACCACGGACGTAACGAACGCGATTTTCTTCCGCGTCCGCTCGGGTTTGCGCTGGAGGCTGGAGATAAGATTCAGCATATGTTTTTTTGGTTTATATCACGAAGTATATATTTTATATCTCTATATCGGGAGTTGATATAAAAAGATATAGGGATATAAGATTTGATATAAAGTCGGTTATACCATTGACCGCAACACCACCACTTCCCCCTCCTTCCCCTCCAAATCTTTTTTCTTAAGCGTCAACTTTTCAACCGGTGCTGTCTTTTCTTCACCGGCTTCCTTGAGAAACTGCTTCAGCGACCCGGGGGCACCGACGCCTTCAAAATGTGTGGGGATAACGAGGTGAGGTTCAAGGGTAACCGCGAGTTTGTTCGCCGCCGAGGGAGCGAGCACCCCTTCTCCACCAATGGGAACGAAGAGAACATCAATCCCATCTAGTTCCTCTTTGAGGTCGGCGGGAAGTTCGGGAGAGGAAAGCGCACCAAGAAAACAGAGCTTCATCCCTTCAAGCGAAACCGTATAGACAGTGTTGATGTGTGGCTCTCCTCCTGCCTGCGCCGTGCGGGCGGGCGCGGCAGGCAGGCCATAGTTGGAGGAAGTCTGAAACCCGCGCACCACCACGTCTTTTATTTCGTA
>CAYHOU010000078.1:0-4608 GCA_964358195.1 uncultured Candidatus Saccharibacteria bacterium
AAGTAAACGGTGTCTGTCGCGCAACGAGGCGTGGCGGAAAAACAAACCAAAAAATAAAATACCATGAAGAGTTATCGTGTTGGGTACCATCGCCGTGACCGACGAATCACCAAAAACAACTTGCGTACCGATAACGGGGCGCACCAAGAGAAACCGGCTGATGATACACCGATGAGGATTCACCCTAACGCTATGAACGCAAACAACCACGTCAAACCGGGAATCCATGCTGGGGCTCCGCCACCGGCATAGTTTTGAGACCTCTTTGCTTGAGCGACCCTCCTCGGGTCGCTCTTACTTTTTAAGAAGTCCGAGAAACTCCTCCTCGTTCAAGATTTTAACCCCCAGTTTCTTCGCCTTTTCATATTTTGAACCCGCGCTCTCCCCCGCCACAAGGTAGTCCGTCTTCGCGGATACCGAACCGGACGGATTACCGCCGAGCTCGCGGATTTTCTTCTCCGCGTCTTCGCGCGAAAGCGACTGAAGTGTTCCCGTCAGCACAAACGTCTTTCCCGCGAGCGGAAGTTTCGCCCTATCCTTCTCCTCCACTTTTTGTATCTTCACCTGTGTGAGGAGCGCGTCCAGCATTTTTTGATTGCCTTTCTCGCCAAACCATAGCACGATGGCCTTTCCAACGACGGGGCCGACGCCGTCAATTCTCTCCAGCTCCTCAAACAGAGCGACACGTACTTTCTCAAGTGTACCAAAATGACCTGCGAGGTCGTAGGCCGTCTCTTCTCCAACTTGCGGGATGGAGAGGCCGGTGAGGAACTTCGGAAGCGAGATAGTGCGTGCCTTCTCAATAGATGCCAAAAGATTATCAACCGACTTCTCGGCAAAGCGCGGGAGCTCAAGCAAGTCCCCTTTCTTGAGGGTAAAAATATCTTCAAATGTCGTAATGAGTTTTTGGTCCAAAAGCACGTCAATAATTTTCGGTCCAAGCCCTTCAATATCAAACGAGTGTTTTCCGACGAAGTGGTATAACCTCCGCCGTTGAATGGAGAACGAATTCTTGTCCACACAGCGCCATGCCGACTCTCCGGGAATGCGTTCAATCCGTCCGTCTCCACCGCAGGCGGGAATCGCCTCCGGCCACGTGAACGGCTTTTCCTTTCCCGTGCGCATTTCCGTAAGCACCCGAACGATATCGGGAATCACGTCGCCGGCTTTCTGCAAGATGACGGTATCACCGATACGAACATCCAGCCGTTTGATTTCATCTTCATTGTGGAGTGTCGCGCGAGAAACGGTGGAACCGGCGACGGAAACGGGACGGAGCTCTGCGACCGGCGTTACGACGCCCGTCCGTCCAACTTGAAAGACGATATCCTCAACGACGGTGGTGACTTGCTCGGCGGGAAATTTCCACGCGATGCCCCAGCGCGGTGCTTTGCCGGTGTAGCCAAGGAGTTCCTGAAACTTCCGCTCGTCCACTTTCACCACGATGCCGTCGGCAAGGTAATCCTCTTTTGGCATGAGCTTCTGCCATTTCTTCCAATAGGCGATAACCTCATCTATCGTCTTCGCGTGCGCGAAGTATGGATTGACTTTGAAACCGAGGTTGCGCAAAAGCTTCAGTTCTTCGAACTGCGTGTCCGGAAACAACCCCCGCCTCGCGGACTCGGCACCCCCTTTATTAAGGGGGATTTCGGCAGACGAGATATCGTAGATGTAGGTCTCCAGTTTGCGTGAAGCCGCGATGGCGGGGTTAAGCTGGCGGATGGAACCGGCCGCGACATTACGCGGATTCGCGAATGGCTCCTCGCCTTTCTCGTCCCGCTCGCGATTGAGTTCTATAAGGCGCGACTTCTTCATCCATACCTCCCCCTCCACAATGATGGAAACCGGCCGAGTAAGCCGGAGTGGAACCGATTCAATCGTCCTGACGTTACGCGTAACGTCCTCACCCACCACTCCGTCTCCGCGGGTCGCCGCGGTTTTGAGCAATCCCTTTTCGTAGGTCAGTACGATTTTCAGCCCGTCGATTTTATGCTCGCAGGTGTAGGTTGGAATGGGAGAACCATTGACCTTTGACCTTTGACCTTTGACAGAAGACACAACCCCCGTCCTCGCTGAATCTCCCTTAACAAAGGGAGCACTGCCGTCTTTGGCAGGAGGGTTGTCCCGCGTTCTTTTCAACAACCCCCCAGAGCCGCCCCCTTTTCTAAGGGGGATTAAGGGGGATAGCATTTTGCGCACGCGGGCGTCAAACTCGCGCATTTCTTCTTCCGAGAATGCGTCATTAAAAGACCATTGAGGAACCGTATGTTTGACCTTCACGAATTCAGGTAAGGGTTTCCCCGCGACCCGCTGTGACGGCGAATCGGGTGTAATGAGTTCGGGATAGTCCCCCTCCAGCACGGCAAGCTCGTGCTTCAGAGAATCAAGCGCTTCTTCGGAAATCTCCGGCCGGTCGAGTACGTGGTAGAGATACCGATGGTGGTCAATGGTTTCGCGAAGTTTCTCTAGGCGGTCTTTGATTTCCTTTGAGGCACTCATGACTAATAACTTATCACTGAATAACTGAATAACCAAGCCAAGAAATACAGTTGAGTTAAGGTTATTCAGTCATTCAGTTATGCGTCATACGTTATTCAGTATCTCACCCTAAGTGCCCTTTCAACCCGTCCAGGATTCACCCCCGGGCCGCATTCGTTTCTGCCGCGTGATTCTATAACGGTGGAACCGGCACTGGTTTTGCCGACAATGACGTCAACACACCCTGACGGCACAAATGTAAGTGAAAACGTGCTTGTAGCCGCGTTACTTATGGAACTAAGGACGGATACCTCCACCTCTGAATCCCCATTGCATTCTATCGTTTCAGACCCTTCATCAGCCTCATCCTCGTTCGCGGGAAACACGGTGCTCTCTTCTTCCTGCGCCACTCGCCAATCCCAATAAAGGGCGCATTCAACCCCCGTATCCGCGGCGAAAAAGGCGGTCTCCGACTGTTTCCCCGTGGAAGAAAGTACGATTTCCTTTATGGAAAGTTGCGATATGGCGATGCCGAGCGAAAACAAAAGGCTTCCGATAAGCACGGCGAACAGGACGGTGAAGCCCCCCGCAAAAGCTTTTAGCTTATAGCTTATAGCTTTTAGGGGAAGCCGGTTGTTTTTGTTTTTAATCTTCATGTCTTAACTATAAGCTATAAGCTAACAGCTATAAGCTGTTATGGGCTTGTATACCAATTAAGCATATGTTCGGTGAGGTCAAGGTACCGGCTTCCGAACGAGCCGGTGTTCCACAGCACCCTTACGGTCGTGGATGCTTCCGTATCCTCGTTAATTTCGGTGATATATACTTTTCTGGTAAATTCGGTCGCTTTCCACCCCCCCGTCGACCGATGACCGAAGATACCGTAGAGTGGGTCGTTCACGTCTACAGGGTCAATAGTAGTCCCAACGTATTGATAGAGCAGGCAGTCTTGGTTACTACTTTTACACTCCGTCGTTTGCTTACTTTGCGGTTCATCGGTCACATCAATACCGCAACCGGACGTCTTGAGACATTCATTCAGATTTTGTAGCCACTGCCCTCCGTTCTGGAGCGCGTTCGTATCGCGTATGTTGCGAACATATTCTATCGCCTCCTGCGCGAGATAGAACGCGGTTATTTCTTGACGCGCCGTTTCCGCGGACGCAAGCCCTTTTTCGGCGATGGTAAGCGGACCGATAATAGAGAGGAGGAGAATTGCGATAGCGACAAGCGTTTCAATAATCGTGAAGCCCCGATTATTGAAATATCGAATACCTAATTTCGAATATCGAAAAATACCGAATACCGAATACCCCGAATGTAATTTCTTATTTCTTTTTTTCATATTCGATATTTTTCGAGATTTGGTATTCGAGATTCGATATTAAATATCAAGTGCTCTCTGCGACACGAGTGTTTGAATATCAAACCGTGAGATGACCTTCCCTTTCCCCTGCATCCAGCCCTTGACGACCAGAAGCACGCGGGGCTGTAGTTTATTATTCCCCGGCTCTTCCGAATTGTCGGCTCCGTCCACGTAAAAATGAAGGGTGTCCACCTCTACTTCGGGGGCAGTGATGGGAATAAGGTTTACATCACTAAGTAGAGCGCTCGTATCGTCACTTTTTGAACGGACAATCGCTCCATCGTCCGATAGCTCATAAAGCATATATTCGCCGTCGCGCGCCCGGAAGACAAACTGCTGACCCGGGATAGTCGCGCAATTTTGCGTGGCCGTAACGTCAGGATTGTCTCCCTCGCTACAGTGATAGTTTGTCCCCGTGCGGATATTGCGGGACATATTTTCAAGCGCGAAATGGAGATTGTTGACGACGGTCTTCAGCGCCTGCGCCTTGTAGTTCGCCCCTATGAGTGAAATGAGACTCCCTACGGCAATAACCATAATAATCGCGAAAATGGCGAACGCAATCATCATTTCAATCAAAGTAAAACCCTGTCGGGAATTTCGAATTTCGAATTTCGAATTTCGAAAAATATCGAACGGTTTATTATTTACTGCTCTACATTTCTTCATTTTTTCGATATTAGATATTCGAGATTTGGTATTTATTTTAGGTGACTATCCCTTGACAGCAGGTAGCCCATTTGCTAGACTGTCTGTATATGAAA
>CAYHOU010000079.1:0-4576 GCA_964358195.1 uncultured Candidatus Saccharibacteria bacterium
GCTCGCTCAGTGGAGCTTGCGTATCGGCGGGAGGTGTCGAGGCTTCGTCGGGCATGAGAATATTAAGCTACTTCACAACCTTAAAAATCTCCGACGGTTTTTCAAGTGTCTTAAACTCCCATTTACCGAAATTGCCATTGAGGTTTATTGCCCGAACCCACTCTTGGGCGGCTGACCACTTGGCATCGTCCTTATCCGTTTTCTGGCCTTTGACTTCCAAAATTAGATAGCGATTATCTGCAAACTTGATTATGAAATCAGGGTAGAAGGGATGTACCGTTCCTTTCCACAAATAATAAATCTCAAAACCGAGATGGTCATTTTTTACCCACGACACCAATCCCGGAATCCTGTTTCGCTCAAATTCAAATGCAAAACTTCCTTCCCACTTACTATCCACAACTATATGGCTAATCTGACTTTTCTTGACTGGTTGAGTTGGCCTGCTCGTATACCACACAAACGCGGTTGCGGTGCTTCGTATCGGTCGCACCGTGTCAAAGATAGCAACAGGGTCTTCGGAGCTTGAACTTTTTATAAACTGTCCGAGATGTTCTACAATTCTTTGTAAATTAAGAGAAATGACTATCCGTTTGAGCAACTCCGTATGCTTAAACTTTGGCACTTTGGCGACAAGTTTCTCGGACACTATGAACTCATCAATAATTTTGAGAAGCTGGCTAACGTGACTTGCCGGATCGCCTTCCCAGTTTTCCTTGAAACGCTCACGAAGCCGGACGGCGGCTTGAAGCTTAAGAGTTTGGAAACGCTTTTCTTCTCCGAGTTTCATTAAATCAAGTTCGGTCAGGCGGGTCAGGTCCGGTTTGCCATCAATAACCGGCGCAATTTCTACCACAGTTCTTGCGTCCTCGGTTGAAAGTTCAAGCGGCTTTAGTTTATTCCAGTCAAGCTCCAAAAAGTAATTTAACCTGTAATCAACACGGAGGACATGAGGCCAACGAATCTCCAACGCTCCGCGCTCCGCCACTGGCTCAATCTTAGTTTTTGGCACTGGCGGTACTGGGGGATTGCCCGTGTCCTCAACAGGTAGATAAGTGAACGGTACACCAAACACAGTTACATATTCCGGTTCAGACAGATTGCCATAATCAATACGCCGCAAACCGCGACCGATAACCTGCTCGCATAAGAGTTGACTGGTAAAAGCGCGGACACCCAAAATATGAGTTACTGTTTGTGCGTCCCAACCTTCCGATAACATATTTACTCCGATGACGCATTGGACTTGTTCGCCTGGCTTTCCCTCTTTACCGACCGTGTTCACTTGCTCACGAAGTTCCTCGGCAAGCACTCGTTTGTTTTTTACAAGTTCCTCACCTTCCTCCGCCTCAATCTTATCAAGCGCATCTTGGTCAATACGAATTAAACCCTCTCCTAACTCTCGCGTTACGATATGGCCATTCTTTATGGAGTATTCAATGCGTGCCGCCGTTTCCGTGCGGTTACAAATCATAATCATCACGGGTGGCGTTTTAATAGTTGGACGCAATTTCTTCCAGTCATCTTTTTCTCGTAGCCAATCACCACCCAAAATATCAATCGCGTTTGATAAAAGGTCGGGCAACCCCTCATGCGGCTCGGCTCGGCGGTTCAAATCGTCTTTGACTTCTGGGTAAATATGAAAAAGTTTAGACCGCAAATCTTTATTCATATTTACCGAATCATCACGAACCGCAATGCGCGGAGTTTTTACCAGTCCGCTTTCAATCGCGTCATTGAGGCCGAAATCGCTGACAATCCAAGTGAAAAGTTCCTCGCCACGATTATTTTTTCCTGTGGGACGAAACGGCGTAGCGGTTAAGTCAAATGTTTTTAGCACTCCTCGCGCACGATGAATGCGGTCAATACCGCTAATCCAAATCGTTGCCTTTTCTTGCTCCTCCTTATCTTCCTCGTGCGACGGACGGTGACAATGGTGTGCTTCGTCGTTGAGAACCAAAATATTTTTTGCGCTACCAAAATCCGAGAAAACACGACGCATAAATGCCTCGTCGCTTTCCGGACCCTTCTTCTCTACCTTCGGGCCATAGTTTTCATTGACCGGCGCGAGCGAATGCCAATTCTCAACAACAATTTTCGCCTGTAATAGTTCTTGCCACAATGAAGACGGCACAACATTGAACCTCTGGTAAAAATTATCCGGTCGTTCAGGTTTCAAGACACGCAGACGGTCCTTCACTGTTAGTCCCGGTGCAACGACCAGAATGTTTTTTGAAAAACGAGTATCTGTCGGGCTGGCTAGTTTATTCAATGCTTGCCACGCAATCATCATAGCCATAACGACTGTCTTACCCGTGCCGGTGGCCATTTTGAGACATTGCCTTTGCCAACCTTCCGGTTGAGACGGCAAATCGATACCCTGCTTTTCACTCGGACTTGCCTCGGTTAGCCAAATAGCAGTTTCAACCGCCTCAAGTTGGCAGAAGAAAAACGGGTACTCACGCTGTTCTTTATCGCGCCAGTATTCAAGAATCTTGCGCGTCGTTCCGGTAACATTGGGATAGTTTTCGGCTTTCCATTTTTGAACTCGCGGACGAATTTTATTGACCAATTCAAGCTCCACAAACTCGCCGGGGTCGTCATTGCTACTACGACTAACACCACTTGTCTTCCAATAACCGGCCTTACGCCGTCCTTCGCGTAATTCAAACTCCTGACTTTCACGAACATACGCCCAATACCGAGCTGGCTCGGTATAGGCATCGTTGATTATTAACTTGTCTATGGTTTTCTGGCTCATAACTTTTTGATGACAAACGACTCAATACCTCGGTCGTCAATAATCTTTACGGCAACTTTTTTATGCTCGCCCACCTTAAACGGCAATGATTCAATACCAGTAAACGAATCCATAACCTCGTCATTCACCGCGCCGTTCAAAGTTTTAGCAAGTCCAGTCCAATCCCGTTTCTCATCTTTCATTGGGAAAAATACTTGAACTGGTAAAATACTTTGCTCGTCGTAATCGGTGTCTAGCATCCACATCGCAATCCGACTGGTGTCGCCGGAATCAATCGCGCCGGTAACGGGATTGTAATAATCAAATCCATTGACGCGTACCCTGTATATACCGCCCTTCTCTTTGATAAGCTCAATGTCTGGCTGACCGATAAGCCAGTAACTCTGGCTGGATGAACGCTTCTTGCGTAAATCCGCAGTGAGAAGGTCAACGCTCATCTGCGCCTTGAGTATAGAAACGCCCGGCCATTTCATCTCATCAATATCCTTAGACGCTTCGGGGTCAAAATGAAATGAGGCAAAAATCACAAGTTCTGGTTTTTCGGCTAAACTTCGCGCTTCGTTGATAGCTTCCTCTACTTGACGTTGCTCAAGCGGGCCGTAATCCGGGCCGAAACTGATAACTGCTTTTTTCTGTTTTCCTTTTTCGTCTAAAATCTCACCTTCGGCGTGTAAATACTTTGTCCCTGCCATTGGCTCAATGCGGGAAAAGTTAATGACCTTGCCACCTACGGCGCGGATGCCGGACGACTTCAACTCGTCGCGCCAAACTGCCTGATTCGCTGTTTCTCCGGTGCGCGCAATGTCTTCACCGGTTGTAGTAACTTTCTGCTGGCTTCCGTCAAATGGTTTAACCCGAAGTCCGGGGACTGCTTCAGTAGTAAATGGCCCTGCTACCCGCACCTTGCTGCTATCAATGACCGGTTGGTCATACAGCGTTTCATCTTGCGCCGATTCTTCATTAGCTATAGAGCCAAGTGTTATGTGAGGTACTTTTTTATATGCGAAGCCGCTTGATATACCTTCGGTTGGGTGAGCTAGTTGATAGTAATCAAAATGCGCAGTCATCAGCCGTTGTTTCGCGAGTGCAATTGCCACACGCGAAGTATCGCAAGTTATCCAACGACGACCCCAATCTTCAGCGACATACGCTGTTGTGCCACCACCGCAAGTTGGGTCAAGAACCAAATCACCCGGATCGGTAGTCATTAGTAAACAACGAGCTACTACCGCTTCCGAGGTTTGCACTGCGTATATTTTTCTCATAGCACTTCTAGTATCGTTCCATAGGTTCTTAATTGGTTGCAGGGGAAAATCGGAGTGGTATTGAACAAAACAAGGCCTTTCTCCCCACAACATGACACGATTCTTCTGGATCAATCTTGCCATTCCGTCTTTATGAGTTCTCCAGCTCTTTTTTGCGGCGCGAATCAATTTACCTTGAAATTCAAAATCATACGTACATGATTCTGTGTACCCAGATGAGACAAGGACGTTGGGATAGAAAATCTTCCAGTTTGAAGAAATCTTCTCTGGGTGCTCCCGTTCTTCTTTTGTCATTTGACGACGTTCTCCGTTTCCAGTTTCAACCCAGCAGAAGTTAGTACCCTCACCGTACTCTTTATCAACATAAAGCTGGTGAAATTTAACTAGCTTTTTATTTTTTGCATACCAAACAATATAGTCGCAACCTCCCGGCAAGCCTGATGCTCCAAGAGGCGAGAGGGTCCTGAATGTGATGAGCGAGAAAAAGTTCTCCGAGCCGAAAACCTCATCCATCAATGACCTAACTAAATGAACATTCTCATCACCGATC